>NZ_JBYIQP010000025.1:0-83200 GCF_057707665.1 Actinacidiphila sp. bgisy167
TTCGTCGCGGGGGGTGACCCAAGGTACTGGAGGACCCCGGCGGGAGCAAATCGAGGGCGGCCATGCGGCGCCGCGGTGCGCCGCGACCGGCAGAAGTGGCAGACTGAGTGGTCTGGACCACTTGCTTGGAGGCTTCACCATGACCACTGTCTCGTCGCCCCTGGCCGGGCGCGTCATCGGTCTGGCCGCGGTGCCGGACCCCGTGTTCTCAGGCGCCATGGTGGGACCCGGCACGGCGATCGACCCCCTGCGCGAGCCGTCGGTGGCGGTGTCGCCGGTGGACGGTGTGGTCGTGTCCCTGCACGCGCACGCGTTCGTCGTGGTGGACGCGGACGGGCGCGGCGTGCTGACCCATCTCGGCATCGACACCGTGCAGCTCAACGGCGAGGGCTTCGAGGTTCTCGTCAACAAGGGCGACACGGTGGCCCGTGGTCAGGAGATGGTGCGCTGGAACCCTGCGGCCGTCGAGGCGGCCGGCAAGTCCGCGGTCTGCCCGGTGGTGGCTCTGGAGGCGACGGCCGAGGCGCTGACGGGCCTGGTCGAGGACGGTGAGGTGACCATCGGAGCCCCGCTCTTCTCCTGGACGTAGCCTTTTCGGCAAGGCCACTCCTGACGCATACACACAGGCACACGCGGTCGTGAGCGTCCGCGGCAACCGGAGACGGGTGAGATGGAGACAACGCTGCGAGGCGTCGGTGTCAGCCACGGCGTGGCGATCGGCGAGGTACGGCACATGGGAACCGCGGTCCTCGAGCCCCCGGCCAAGCAGATTCCGGCCGACGAGGCCCCGCGGGAGCAGGCCAGGGCCCGCCAGGCGGTCGACGCGGTGGCCAACGACCTCATCGCGCGCGGCAACCTGGCCGGTGGCGAGGCGCAGGCCGTGCTGGAGGCCCAGGCGCTGATGGCGCAGGACCCCGAGCTGATGGCGGACGTGGAGCGCCGTGTCGCGGTGGGCAGCTCCGCGGAGCGCGCGGTGTACGACGCTTTCGCCTCCTACCGGGCGCTGCTCGCCAACGCGGGCGAGTATCTGGCGGGCCGGGTCGCGGACCTGGACGACGTCCGCAACCGCATCGTGGCGCGCCTGCTCGGGGTGCCGATGCCGGGCGTCCCGGACAGTGACGAGCCGTACGTGCTGATCGCCCGGGACCTGGCGCCGGCGGACACGGCTCTGCTGGACCCGTCGCTGGTGCTCGGGTTCGTGACCGAGGAGGGTGGGCCGACCAGCCACAGCGCGATCCTGGCGCGTGCGCTGGGGGTGCCCGCGGTGGTGGCGCTGCCCGGGGCCACCGAGCTGGCGGAGGGCACCGTCGTCGCCGTGGACGGCAGCACCGGTGACGTCCACGTCAACCCGGACAAGGAGCGGCGGGCCGAGCTGGCGAGGGCCGCCGAGGAGCGGAGGGCGGCGCTCACCGCGTCCTCCGGCCCCGGCGCCACCTCGGACGGGCACAAAGTGCCGCTGCTGGCGAACATCGGAGGACCCGGGGACGTCGAGGCCGCGGTGAAGACGGGTGCGGAGGGCGTGGGCCTGTTCCGCACCGAGTTCCTGTTCCTGGACGACTCGAAGAAGGCGCCGTCGGAGGAAAGGCAGGTCGAGGCGTACCGGCAGGTGCTGGAGGCCTTCCCCGAGGGCCGGGTCGTGGTCCGCGTGCTGGACGCGGGGGCCGACAAGCCGCTGGAGTTCCTGACGCCGGCCGACGAGCCGAACCCCGCGCTCGGCGTACGTGGTCTGCGGACGCTGCTCGCCCACCCCGATGTACTGCGCACACAGTTGCGGGCGCTGGCCAGGGCGGCCGAGGACCTGCCGGTGTACCTCGAGGTCATGGCGCCCATGGTGGCGGACCGCATCGACGCCAAGGCGTTCGCGGACGCGTGCCGGGAGGCCGGGCTGCACGCGAAGTTCGGCGCGATGGTGGAGATCCCGTCCGCGGCGCTGCGGGCGCGTTCGATCCTCCAGGAGGTCGAGTTCCTCTCGCTGGGGACGAACGACCTGGCGCAGTACACCTTCGCGGCGGACCGCCAGATCGGCTCGGTCTCGCGGCTGCAGGACCCCTGGCAGCCGGCGCTGCTGGACCTGGTGGCCGCGGCGGCCGAGGCCGCGCGGGCCGAGGGCAAGAGCTGCGGGGTGTGCGGTGAGGCGGCCTCCGATCCGCTGCTGGCGTGTGTGCTGACAGGTCTGGGAGTGACCAGCCTGTCGATGGGGGCGGCGTCGATTCCCTATGTGCGGGCGACGCTGGCGAAGTACACCCTCGCGCAGTGCGAGCGCGCGGCCGCGGCGGCGCGGGCGACCGACACGGCCGACGAGGCGAGGCGTGCGGCGCAGGCGGTGCTGTCCGGGGAGTGAGCACCTCGCCCGCGGAACCGCAGGGGAATTCGGGCCCGGGCGACGGGGACGTCCGGTCACCGCGCGGAACTGGCCTGTCATGCGGCGACCTGCTTCTCGGCCGCCCCGTGCCTCCGGGCGACTTCCTCGCGGCCGATGCCGCCGGTGAGCAGCACCGCCACGATCCGCGCCTCGTCCTTCGTCGCCGTCGTCGACGGCGCCCCCTACGGCTTCCCGGCAGCAGGCCGTCGAGTGCCGGGCGCGGGGGCCGGTCGCGGTCCATGATCGTCCGATGCCTTCGGCGGTGACCGTGCGAGGGGCGTCTGCACCGTGGAGAAGCATGTCGCCGCCGTCCTCACCTGGCCGGTGACGACGTCGACGGCCGCTTCCAAGATCGCGCCCCCGTTGTGCCGGACCGCGGTGGGCTCAGAGCGACAACGCACACTCCAGCGCGGTCCGGTCGGCCGGTGCGCCGTGCGCGGGGAGCACCGTCTCGACCGGGAGGGCGAGCAAGGGCCGCAGCAGTTCGGCTATCTGCTCGCGCGTGACGCCGCCCCGCAGTCGGTCGTTGATCCGCAGGCCGTGGCCGAAGTCGACCAGGGTGTCGCCCGGGATCACGGTCCGCACCCGGGCGTCCCAGAGCACCAGGTCGTTGTGCTCCCTCCCGGGGAACGCCTCGATCCCCGCCGGGAGCCGGTCGCCCGCCGCGTACGTACGGCCTTCGCCGACGTCGCCGGTGCGCAGCCAGGCGACGTCGGGGCTGCCGTCACCGGCCTGGTCACGGGTGACGCCGAACTTCCGCACGAGGTCGTCGGCGGTGTCGGGTGGCGGTGTGAACACCGAAGCGCCGAGGCGCTCGACCAGACTCCGCGTGTCGCGCTCGTGCCACGGCGCCGTGAGCACCACGACCGGCTGCCGGTCGGCCGCGAGCGTGAGCAGTGCGGGCGGCACGGACAGGGGGTCGAAGAGCAGCAGCCGAGTGCCGTCGTCGATCGCCGACGACGACACCTCACGCGGCCATCGCTCGCCGGGCGTCCAGTCCGGGTGCGGCGCCTGCCAGTGCCAGACGCCGGTGGCGAGTTCGCGCATGCCGCGGACCTTACCGGCGTACGCCCCGGGCTGTCCGGTCCAGGGCCCCGGTTCAGAGATCCGCGACCGAGCCCAGGTTCACGGTGAAGAAGCCGGCGAGCCTGTCGACGGCGGGGTCGACATACTGCTCCCGGTCGTAGAGGTCGACGTGACCGGCGCCCTCGATCCAGTGCAACTCCTTGGGTCCGGTGGCGCGCTGGAAGGCATCGACGCTCATCCAGGCGGTGACCGCGCGGGATCCGACGACCATCAGCAGCGGACGCGGGCCGATCAGCGGGACGGCGGCCAAGGCGTCGAAGCCCGCCATCCTGTCGACGCTGGACCAGGTGAAGAAGTCGGCCGCCCGGGGGTGGCGGGCACGCGGGGTGCGGTAGTAGTCGAAGCCGTCGACGCCGTGCTCGCCGCCCAGCGCGCGGGCCTGGTCGGCGGTGTCGGGGAACAGGGTCAGGACGGGCGGCTCCTCGCCGCGGGCCTCCGCGGTGCGGGCGGCGGCAGCGGCCTCCAGCATGCCCCGGAAGACGGACGCGTCCTGGGTCCCGTCGGCCCCAAGGCGGAACTGGCGGGAGACGTCGACCGCGCTGACGGTGGCGACCGCCTTGATCCGCCGGTCGCCGGCCGCGGCGGGAAGGACGTAGCCGCCGGAGGCGCAGATGCCGAGGGCGCCGATGCTCCCTGCGTCGACGTCCCCGCGGGTGGTGAGGTAGGAGACGGCCGCCTTGAGGTCCTCGACGCGCTGCGCGGGGTCCTCCAGACCGCGCGGCTCTCCGCCGCTGTCGCCCTGGTGAGTCGCGTCGAAGGCGAGTGTGACGAAGCCCTTCTCGGCCAGGCGCCGCGCGTAGACGCCCGCGGCCTGCTCCTTCACGCCGGTGCCGGGGTGGCCGACGACGATCGCGGGCCGCGGGCCCGGTGCGGCGGGGGTGTCGGGGATGTAGAGGTGTCCGGCGAGGGGGATGCCGGCGCTGTCGAACGTAACGGTGGCCTTGGCACAGGATGCTCCGTGTTCGTTGTTCGGCGGGGCCGCGCCCCGTCGGCGGGCCCGTTGGCGCCCGGATCCGTACCGGGCACTTCTCGACCGTCCGCCCCGGCCGGAGCGGGCGGAAGAGGCGAGTTCCTGCCCTGGAAGAAACCTGCCCCCTCACAACCGGGGACCCCCGCGGGAGAATGAGGCATATGACTGCGGCACCTGGTCCTCGCGAACTCGGAGCCTTCCTGAAGGCCCGCCGGGCACAGCTCGCACCGCGCGAATGCGGTCTGCCGCCGGCGGACTCCACGCGCAGGGTCGCGGGTCTGCGCCGCGAGGAGGTCGCGCAACTCGCCGCGATCAGCGTCGACTACTACACGCGGCTGGAGCAGGGCCGCGTCCGGGCGTCGGCGTCCGTCCTCGCCCCGCTGGTCCGCGCGCTGCGCCTCGACGACGACCAGCAGCGGTACCTGTACGAGCTGGCCGGCAAGGCCGACGCCCAACCGCGGCGCCGCCGTCCGCCGCAGCGCGTACGGCCCGCGCTGCGGCGCCTGCTGGACCAGCTTGCGGCGACGCCGGCCGTCGTCCTCGGCACGCGGATGGACGTCCTGGCCTGGAACGACGCCGCCGCGGCCCTCTACACCGACTTCTCCGCGATTCCGCCGGGCCGCCGGAACTACGTGCGCATGCTGTTCATGGACCCGGTCGTGCGCGGCATGCACCGGCAGTGGGAGCACGACGCCCGCGACGCCGTAGCCGCGTTGCGCATGCAGGCCGCCGCGGAGTCCGGTGACCCCGAACTCGCCCGTTTCGTCGGGGAGTTGTCGGTCCAGGACGCCGACTTCCGGACCTGGTGGGCGGAGCACAGGGTCATCACCACCGCATACGGCACCAAGCACTACCGGCACCGCGTGGTCGGCGACCTCACGCTCGACTGCGACACGTGGAGCAGCCCCGACGGCTCGGGGCAGCGCCTCATGGTGCTGACCGCCGAACCCGGCAGCCCGTCGTACGACGCCCTGCGCATCCTGTCCTCGTGGACGGTGGAGCGGCCGGGCCCGGGCGACCGCCTCTGACCTGCGTCAGCCCTGACGGCCGATGCGCCGGAAGCACAGGCGACGGCCGCCTGGACCTGCCGGGCGAAGCCCACGGCGGCGCAGTTCACGGGAGCCCGCCGATCAGCACGAGATCGGCCCGGCGCCCTCCACCGCGTTCGGCTCACCGTGCGGAGGCCGCACGGGCGCTGGGCCACCTCCTGCCGGGTGAGGTGCCTGGTCCCCGTACCCCCAGGATCAGCGGGGTACTGCCACCCGCGCCCGAGGCCGCGCACGTGGGGATCCGCGGCCTTCCGGGCAGCGGGCGAGGCGGCTCTCCAATGCCGCTCGGCGCCGGTTCGTGCACCCCGCTGAGGGCGCGGCCGGACGGCGAGCCGGGTGGGCCGCATCCCCCGCACCGCTGCCTCGTCCCACCCGTGGCGGGGCGCCCCGCGGCGTTCGTGGCCTGGCGCGCGCGACCAGCGCCCCGCGGGGCTCAGCCGTCCTCGGGCGGTGGGAGGGCGAATCCGGGGCGGTGGACGACGCCCGGTTCCGGCGGTACGGGATCTCCGGACTCGGCGTCGGTGCAGTAGGCGTTGAAGACCTCTGCCTCGGTGAGGGGGTGCAGCCAGCCGTCGCTCAGGGTCCAGCCGCGTACTTCGTCCGGGCGGTCCTTCGGGGGCTGTCCCGCGCCCGTGCCGCTGCGCATGACGACGCCCCCGCCGCTGTCCTCGGCGATCCCGGCGGCGAGGACGGTGCAGCAGACCAGGGCCTCGGCCTCGACGAGGTGGACCATGCCCTGCTCGTCGCAGCGGGCGTGCATGGCGGCGAGGAGCGTGGTGCCGTCGGCGGGCACGCTGCACACGAGGTGGTGGTGGCCCGGTCCCGCCGCCTCGAACAGGCGCATCAGGGCCTGGGAGGCGCGGTCGAAGGACGTGCGGGCGAGGTCGTCGCCGCAGCCGGCGCACTCCCCGGCGCCGGCCAGGATGCCGGAGGCCCGTTCCCAGGTGGCCTGGCGTCCCGCCTCGTACTCGATCTCGGTGATGAGGAGTTCCAGGGGCTGCCCGGTATAGGGAACGGTGGGCCCGGTGGTGGTGATGTCGGCGGCGTACCGCGTGCGCGAGCCCGAACTGTCGGGTTCGTGGCCGGTGTCGGCGCAGTACTCGGCGTACTCGGCCGGGTCGAAGGGGCCGACGCGCACGTGGATGCCGCGTGAGGTGAGCGAGCGCAGCAGGCTCTCGATCTGCCGCAGGTAGGTCGGGTAGTCGTCGAAGGTGAAGCTTCGGTAGCCGCGCATCGCTGCGAAGTCCGCGAGGTCGGTGAGGACGGCGACGACGGTCGGCGACTCGCGGCGCAGGATGCGGCGGCCGTCCTTCGCGGCCCGGCGGGCGGGGCGGTCGCTCTGCTTGCGGTGCCTGGTCCTGGTGGTGTGTGCCATGACGGTTCCCCCTCGGTACGGCGGTCAACTGTCACTTACCGTAATCGCCACCACTGACAGTGACCGTCACGCTGGGGGTGCCGGGCGCCTTCGGGGTCCCGGGCCCGTCCATGCGGTCCATGCGGTCCATGCGGCGGCGTACGAGGGTGCGCTGGCCGACGGATACGGCGGCGAGTCCAGCGCCGAGGCCCAGCCAGCCGAGCGGACCCGCGGCCATGACGGCGGAGGTCATCAGCACCGGTCCCGCGGAGCGCTGGGCCGACTGCGCGAGCCCGTGGACGCCGAGGTAGGCGCCCTGCGACCGCCCGGGGGCGAGGGCGATGGACAACTCCCAGGAGATCGCCGCGTGCACGATCTCCGCGGCGGTGAAGGCCGTGGTGGCGACGACGAGGGCGACGGCGGCGGTCCCCGGCGAGTCCGCGGTCGAGACGGCCATGGCACCGCCCGCGACGAGGAAGGCGACGCCGAGCAGCGGCAGGGAGGCGGCGGCCCTGCGCACGTCGTCGGCGAGGCGGCTGAGGCGGACCTGGAAGAGCACGACGAGGACGTTGTTGAGGACGAGGAGGAGCGCGACGAGGCTGTGCGGCGCGACGGTCGCGGTGGCGATCCACAGGGGCAGGCCGATGTTGAGCGCCGTGTCGTCGAGGAACAGCAGGGACTCGGTGGCGGTGAAGGCGAGGTAGCCGCGGTCGCGCCAGGGGCTGACGGCCGGGGTCGTGGGCCGGGGCGGTTGCCCCGCGGTGGCGGCGGGCGCACCGGCCACCACGCGTGCGAGCGACGGCGGTTCCGCGCAGCGCAGCACGAGCAGGGCGGCGCCCGCGAAGGAGAGGGCGTCCCCGACCAGCATGGCGCGGTAGGCGGTGGGGGTGCCGATGGCGAGGGCCACGGCGGCGGCGAGGCCGCCGATGCCGAAGCCGATGTTGACCACGGTGCGCTGGAGCGCCTGGTAGCGGACCCGGTCCGGGCCGGCGACGCGCGCGGCGTACAGCTTGGTGAGGACGGAGGCGGAGCGGTCGCCGAGGCTGCCGAGCGCGGCGACGGGCAGCAGCAGCCAGAAGGCGCCGGTGAGCAGGATGCCGACGGCGGCCGCGGCGCGCAGGGCGTGGACGGCGGGGAGCAGCCGGGTGAGCGGGACGCGGTCGGCGATGCGGCCCGCGACGGGGGTGCCCGCGACGCCGACAGCTCCGGCGACGCCGAGCAGGAGGCCGATCTCGTGCGGGGCGAGTCCGGCGACATACGTGTAGTAGAGCGCCGCGGTGCCGTACCAGAGGCCGGATCCGGCCTTGTCGGTGAGGCTCACCAAGAGCATGCGGCGGCCGTCGCGGCCGCCGGGTACGAGGTCCTCCATGTCGCTGCGGCTGCGCGGGATTCGCATGCACCGCCCCCTTGCCTCGACGTATGTATTGATACATACTTGTGAATGTGGCAGCACAATATGCGATCAGCGGCTCGAGCACCAAGGCGATTGCGGCATCCATCGAACGAGGCGTGGCCGACGGGGGGTTGCCTCCCGGGGCGGCGCTCCCTCCGGTACGGACGCTGGCGGACCGCCTGGGCGTCAGTCCCGGCACGGTGGCGACCGCCTACAAGGAGCTGCGGCAGCGCGGCATCGTCGTCACGCGCGGGCGTGGCGGCACCGTCGTCGCGCAGGCGCCGGCGGTGGCGTCCAGGCGGCCGCCGAAGGTGCCCGCCGGGTTGCGGGACCTGGCGGGCGGTCACCCGGACCCGGCGTTCCTGCCGGAGCTACCGCCGTCGGTGCAGCTCACGCCCGGGGTGCGCTCCCATCGGTCGGCGCCGCGCCTTCCCGAACTGGAGGAGCTGGCCCGCGCGGCGTTCGACCGCGACGGGGTGCCGGCCGACGAGGTGACCTTCGCTCACGGCGCCCTCGACTGCGTGGCGCGGCTGCTCTCCGTCGAACTGCGGCCGGGTGACGCGGTGGCGATGGAGGACCCGGGCTATCACCACCTGCTCGATCTGGTGCCCGCGCTGGGACTGCGCATGGTGCCCGTCGCGGTGGACGACGAGGGCATGCGGCCCGACGCGCTGCGCGACGCCCTGCGGGCCGGGGCCCGCGCGGTGGTGTGCAGCCCGCGCTCCCAGAACCCTTATGGCGGTTGCTTCTCGGCGGAACGGAGGGATGCGCTGCTGGGCGTGCTGCGGGAGGGGCCCGACGTGCTCGTGGTCGAGAACGACCACGCCGCGGAGATCGCCGGCGTGCCGCTGCACAGCCTGACGTCAGGCGGGCTGCCGCGCTGGGCCCAGGTGCGCACCGTCAGCAAGTACCTGGGCACCGACCTGCGGTGGGCGGCCCTCGCCTGCGACCCGACGACGCTGGCGCGGCACGACGGACGGCTGCTGCTCACCTCGGGCTGGATCAGTCATGTGCTGCAGGGGATGGCCGCGCGGCTGATGACCGACGCCGGGGCCCGGCTGCTGGTGGAGGCCGCGCGGGAGGCGTACGCGGAGCGGCGGGAAGCGCTGGTCGCGGAGCTGGGCGGGCGCGGGATCGCGGCACACGGGGCGAGCGGGCTCAACGTGTGGGTGCCGGTGCGGGACGAGGCGGCGGTGGTGAACGGCCTGCGCTCACGCGGGTGGTGGGTGGCCGCGGGGGCGCGGTTCCGGCTCGCGGCGGGGCCGGGGGTGCGGATCACGACGATGGGGTTGCGGCCGTCCGAGGCGAACGCCCTGGCCGCCGACTTCTCGGACGTCCTCGGTGAGTTCGGGGCGACGTACGGGGGGTGAGGCGGGAATGAGGCGGGAACGGGCCGATCCCGCCTCTCCCCCGGGCGCTCGGCGGCGCGCGGACGCCGGGGCGCTCAGCCGCGTGTGCGGGCCAGCTCCTCGTAGAAGCGAAGCAGCGCCACGTCGTCCACGGAGCCGGGATTGACGGCCTTCTCGATCGGCGTACCCTGCAGCAGCTTCTTCACCGGGACCTCGATGCGCTTGCCGGTGAGGGTGTGCGGGATGCCGGGGACCTCGACGATCTCGTCGGGGACGTGGCGGGGTGACAGCTGCTCGCGGATGGTGCGCCTGACCTTGTCGCGGAGCGCGTCGTCGAGGACCGCGCCCTCGGCGAGCTGCACGAACAGGGGCATCCAGTAGCCGCCGTCCGCCTGCTCGACGCCGATGACGAGCGACTCGCGGATCTCCGGGAGCCGCTCGACGGCCTCGTAGATGTCCGCGGAACCCATGCGCACGCCCTGGCGGTTGAGGGTGGAGTCGGAACGTCCGTGGATGATCACCGTGCCGCGCGAGGTCAGGGTGATCCAGTCCCCGTGCCGCCACACGCCGGGGAACATCTCGAAGTAGCTCTCCCGGTACCGGCTGCCGTCGGGGTCGTTCCAGAAGCCGACCGGCATCGACGGCATGGGGTTGGTGACGACCAGTTCGCCGACCTCGTCGGTGACGGGCTTGCCGTACGGGTCCCAGGCCTGCAGGTCGGTGCCGAGGCAGGGCGCCTGGAGCTCGCCGATGTACACCGGCAGGGTGGGGACGCCGCCCGCGAAGCAACTGCACACGTCGGTGCCGCCGCTGACGGAGGCGATCCAGACGTCCTCCTTGACCTCGTCGTGGATCCAGCGGAAGCCGTCCGGCGGGAGCGGGGACCCGGTGGTGGCGACGCAGGTGACGGCCGACAGGTCGTGGTCGCGGCCGGGGTGCGCACCGGCCTTGCGGCAGGCGATGACGTACGCGGCGGAGGTGCCGAAGACGGTGGTGCCGGTGCGCTCGGCCACGCCCCACTGGGCGCCGGTGTCGGGGAAGCCGGGGCTGCCGTCGTACAGGACGATCGTGGCGCCCGCGAGCAGGCCCCCGACGAGGAAGTTCCACATCATCCAGCCGGTGGACGTGTACCAGAAGAACCGGTCCCGCGGCCCGAGGTCGAGGTGGAGGCCGGTCTGCTTCAGGTGCTCCAGCAGGATGCCGCCCTGGGACTGCACGATGGCCTTGGGCAGACCGGTGGTGCCCGAGGAGTACAGCACCCACAGCGGGTGGTCGAAGGGGACCTGCTCGTACACCGGCTCGGGGTCGCCGCAGACCAGGGACTCCCACTCCAGCACCCCCTCGGGGGCCGGCGTGCCCAGCAGCGGGATGTGCACGACGGCGCGCAGCGAGGGCAGTTCGGCGCGCAGCTCGGCGACGACGTCCGTGCGGTCGTGCTGCTTGCCGCCGTAGCGGTAGCCGTCGACGGTGAACAGGACGACGGGCTCGACCTGCTGGAAGCGGTCCAGCACACTGCGGGCGCCGAAGTCCGGGGCGCAGGAGGTCCACACGCCGCCGACGGCGGCGGTGGCCAGCAGGGCGACGACGGCCTGGGGGACATTGGGCAGGTAGCCGCTGACCCGGTCGCCGGGACGGACGCCGAGGGCCCGCAACTCGTGGGCGAGGGAGGCGACCTGGCGGCGCAGGTCGGCCCAGCTCACGGTGCCGGTCTCATGTCGCTCGTCGAGGTGCAGCAGGGCGGGCCCACCGGCCCGGGTCGCGTCGTCGGCCGGACGCAGGGCGTGCTCGGCGTAGTTGAGCGCGGCGCCGGGGAACCACGTCGCCCCGGGCATGGAGGCGTCCGCGAGGACGGTCTCGTAGGGCGCGGAGAAGCGTACGTCGAACCACTCGGCGACGGACCGCCAGAAGGCACCGGGTTCACGCACCGACCAGGCGTGCAGCGCCCGGTAGCCGGCGACGGGATCGGCGGTGTCGGGGGCGGGCGCGCCGTGGTGCGCGGCGGCCCAGTCCTGGAAGCGCGTCACCTGGGCGCCGGAGACCCTGTCCGGGCCGGGCTGCCAGAGGGGCTGCTCGGTCGCCGGGTCGGCGGTGGGCTCGGGTGTGGTGCTCATGGGGCGGCTCCCGGACGGTACGCGACGCTGCGTGGTGTGCGGCTGGACCCGGCCGGGCGGAATGTCCCCGGTCGCGGATGGGCAGGACGATGCCACGTGATCGTCTTCGGCGCCAGGGCACACCTCACACATTCGGGGGTGCGAGCATGTGCCCGACCGCCAGGTACAGGGCGGCCGGTCGGCGGCGGGACGGCCGGGAACGGTGAGAGGGTGGGGCTCATGGATGCTCGGGACCTGGCGCGGCAGGTACGGCAGGTCGGATCGGCGAACGGGCTGAGGGCGGTGCGCGCGGCATGGCGCCGGCAGCGCGCGGACGCCCGGGCCATCCCGCGCCGGGGACCGGAGCGGGCGCGCGTGCCGGGAGCCGCCGAGGGCGCCGACCCGCTGCCCGGCGGCGGGCTGGTGCGTTTCGCCCGCTCGACCCTGCGGGTGCGGGTGGCGGTGGGCGGCGCGGTGTTCTGCGGCTGGGACGGCGCCGAGCCGGAGCCGTCGTACGCGCTGGACGGCACCTGCCCCGACGCCGACACCCGGGCGGTCGTCGAGCCCGACAAGGACGGCTGGCGGGTGGTGTCCGAGCGGATCACGGTGCTGGTCTCCCGGCACGGGGCGGTGGAGTTCCGCACCCCCGGGGGCCTGCTGCTGCGGCGCGACCTGCCCCCGCGCTGGTGGGACCCGGTGGACCCGGCGGGGGGCGCGCAGCCGCGCTGGGTGCAGCGCTCGGAGACCGCGGCGGACGCGGCGGTGTTCGGGCTCGGCGGGCGGGCCTCGGGACCGCGGCTCGGCGAGGGCACGTACCGGCTGTGGAACACCGACCCCGGTGGGGCCTTCGGACCGGAGACCGACCCGCTGTACATCACCATGCCGCTGCAGTTGGTCGTCGCCGACGCCGGCAGCCACCTCGTCTTCCACGACAACACCTGGGACGGCCGGGTGACCCTGCGCGACGGCCAGGAGGGCGCCGGGTCCGGCCACGACCGCCCCGGCGGCTGCGAGACGCGGATGGACGGCGGCCCGCTGCGCTACTGGGTGATCCCCGGCACACCCGCTCGGATCCTGGCCGCCTGGACGGCGTTGACCGGCCGCCCGGCGCTGCCGCCGCGCTGGGCGCTGGGACACCACCACTCGCGCTGGGGCTTCGGCACGGCGGCCGAGGTCCGCCGGGTCGCGGCGGGCTACCGTGAGCGGGGACTGCCGCTGTCCGCGCTGCACCTGGACATCGACCACTACGACGGCCACCGCGTCTTCACCGTCGACCGCGAGCGCTTCCCCGATCTGCCCGGGCTCGCCGAGGAATTGCGGGGACAGGGCGTGCGCCTGGTGTCGATCGTCGACCCGGCGGTCAAGCTGGAGCCGGGCAGTCCGCTCCATGACAGCGGAGCCGCCGCCGACGCCTTCGTGCGGGACGCGCGGGGACGCGACGTGCGCGGCGTGGTGTGGCCGGGCGACGCGGTGTTCCCCGACTTCACCGACCCCCGGGTGCGCGAGTGGTGGGGCGGCCTGTACGCGGAGCGGCTCGCGCAGGGCTTCGCCGGGGTGTGGCACGACATGAACGAGCCGGTGTCCTTCGCCGCCTTCGGCGACACCACCCTGCCCCGTTCCGCCCGCCACGCCCTGGAGGGCCGCGGCGGCGACCACCGGGAGGCGCACAACGTGTACGGGCTGACCATGGCCCGGGCCGGACACGAGGGGCTGCGCGAACTGCGCCCCGACGTCCGGCCGTTCCTGTTCTCCCGCTCCGGGTGGGCGGGCATGCAGCGGTACGGCGGGACCTGGTCGGGCGACGTCACGACGGGCTGGCCCGGGCTGCGCGCCTCACTGTCCCTGGTGCTGGGGCTGGGGTTGTGCGGGGTGCCGTACTCGGGGCCCGACATCGGCGGGTTCACCGGAAGCCCGTCGCCGGAGCTCTATCTGCGCTGGTTCCAGATGGCCGCGTACTTCCCCTTCTTCCGTACGCACTCGGCGATCGGCGCCGGGCGCCGCGAGCCGTGGGAGTTCGGACCCCGGGTGCTGGCGGCGGCCGGGGCGGCGATGCGCGAACGGGAACGGCTGATGCCGTACCTGTACACGCTGGCGCACATCGCGCGGCGTTCGGGCGCGCCCTATGTGCGGCCGGTCTGGTGGGGCGAACCGGAGGACCGCAAACTGCGCGCCTGCGGGGACGCCTTCCTGCTGGGGGACGCGCTGCTGGTGGCGCCGGTTCTGGAGCAGGGGGCGACGGAACGCGCCGTGCGGCTGCCGCGGGGCCGGTGGTACGACACCGCGACCAGGGAGGCGTACCAAGGCCCCGGGCAGGTGCTGCTGCCCGCGCCCGAGGACCGCGTCCCGGTGCTGGCCAGGGCCGGCGCCGTGGTGCCGGTGGCCGAGGAGGACGGCACGGTGGCCCTGGAGGTGTGGGCGCCGGAGCCCGGACGCGGCGGAGGCGGCACCCTGGTGACGGACGCCGGGGACGGCTGGGCGGGGCCGCGGGTGGAGCGCTTCACCTCGCGGGTGGTGGACGGCGAGGTCGTCGTCATGCGTGAGGAACGCGACGAGGTGGGGTACCGGGTGAAGGTTCTCGGCACCGCCGCGCGGTAGCCGCCGCTCGGTGCCGCCTCAGTAGCGGCCGCCGAACCAGTTGCGCACCGCCTCGGTGTGCAGCGGGAAGGCCAGTTCCGCGGGGGCGAGGAGGATCTCCCGGCCGTCCGTCTCGTCAGTGGCGCCGGCGGGTGGGAGGTCCTCGGCGTCGCGCTCCGGCAGGAGGCCGAAGACCAGCAGGTGACCGGTGTCGCCGCTGAGGGTGTCCGCCAGCCGGACATCACCGGCGGCCGCCTTGACGCCGCTCTCCTCGTCGAGTTCGCGGACCACGGCCTGCTGCCATGTCTCGCCGAGGTCCACGAAGCCGCCAGGGAGGGCGAGCAGTCCGCGCTGCGGCTCGATGGCCCGGCGGACCAGAAGCAGACCCGTGCCCTCCGGGGTGCGCACGGGCAGCAGGGCGACGGCGACGGGAAGCGGGTTGCGGTAGGCGGTGCCACCGCAGGCGGCGCAGACGCGCGGCCATCCCGCGTCCCGGGCGAACCGCGTGCCGCAGTACGAGCAGTGGCTGTCCTTCTGTCGAGTGCTCACGCGCGGACTGTAGCGGAGGACCGGCCGGGCACGGGTGTCGTGCGGAGCCCTGTCCGTCGCGGCGGGTGAGAGGGCACACTGGCGCCGTGACACCCGAATCCCTCGGATACAGCACCTGCGGCTGCACGTCCGGGTGCGCGAGCTGAGCTTGTTCGGCCGTCCCGGAAAGCCCCGGCACGGGCCCGGACCAGGCCGACATGCGCTTCGTCGGCATCCGGAACGAGGAGCGGGAGGTCATCGCCGAGGACCGGGCCTACGTGCGGGCGCACCCACGGCGGCACCAACGCTGATGCTGTTCTTCTCCGACGGCGGCGTCCACCGCGGCGCCCAGATCGAGCAGCAGCTGCGGGAGGCGGTGGAGGAGCCGATGTTCTGGCAGTTCGTCGGTGCGGGCCGGGCCGACTACGGAGTGCTGGAGCGTTTCGACACCCTGGCGGGCCGGCGCGTGGACAACGTCGGCATCTTCGCCGTGGACGACATCGCCACAGTGCCGGACGCGGAGCTCTACGACCGGATCCTCTCCGAGTTCCCGTCCTGGTTGACGGCCGCACGGCAGGCCGGGATGTCGCGCTTCGGGCCGTGCGACTCCAATACGACCGGCGCGCCAAGAGCCTCGCCGACCGCCTCCGACCAGGCGGCCGGATCCGAGCCGGGCACGTCCCAGCGGGCCGGGCGGGCGGTCAGCAGGCGTTGGGTGAGGGCGGCCTGCCGCTCGAGATCACCGGGCGGGGCGACGGGCAGCCGCGTCCCACCGGTGTCGTACGCCTGGACCAGCCGCAGCCGCGGGCAGCGGCGGGGCGCGTCGAGGTGCGTCAGGGCCAGGGCGTCGACGCCGCCGCAGACCTCGACGGCGTAGCGGTGGGCGACGGCGTCGAAATGGCCGACGCGGAAGGCGCCCTGCCACGTGCCGTGGCCGTTGTGCGGTTCGGACAGCAGCGGGGCGAGTTCCGGGTCCTCGGTGACGTGCGGTCCGGGGCCGTGCCGGGTGGTGTACGTCCGTACGACGCCGAGCCTGCGGCCCTCCTGGCCGGCTTCCGCCAGCAGCGCCTCGGCGCCCGCGAACGTGGTTGTGGACCAGGTGGTGTATGGATGGAACCCGTGCCACTCGTCGAGGAGCACGCCCTGGGCGCCCTCGAGGACGACCGCGCCCTCGCGCAGGACGCGGGCGAGGTGGCCGTCGTCGGTGAGGGTGACGGCGCCGGCGAAGGCGGTGAAGGCGTCAACGCAGTCCTCGGGCGGCGGTGCGGGCAGGCGCCGCCCGAACTCGTCGGCCAGGCGGTCGCGCAGCAGACGCAGCTTGCGCAGCAGCCGCGGGCGTGAGGCGCAGTCCCCCGCTGTGGGGGCGTCCTGCGGGTGGGCGAGGGCGTAGGCGGCGGTCTCGCCGATGCCCATGCCGCACGAGCCGTGGCGGGCCGTGCCCCGCTCCTGCTCGCGCAGCCGGTTGGCGGCGGCGTGGTACGGGGTGGTGAGGCGCGCCGCGCGGTCGACGCTGAGCAGGGCGTACAGCGCGGGAACCCCGAGGGCGGTCAGGTGGTCGGCCTCGGCGGCCAGCGCGAGGGGGTCCACCAGCATGAAGCGGGACAGATGGGTGGGGACGCCCCTGAGGGTGCCGGAGCCGAACTGGGCGAAGGTGTGGTGGCGTCCGTCGGTGGTGACGACGTTGTGCGCCGCTTGGGCTCCGCCGTTGAAGCGGACCACCGCGCGGATCGGCCCGCGGGCGCAGAGCCGGTCCACGACGGTGCCCTTGCCGGCGTCGCCGTAGCCGAGGTCGACGACGATGGTGTGCACGGGGTCCTCCGGAGGGCCTACAGGCGGGTGGTGCCGCCGGCGCCGGTGCCGTCGATCAGTGGCGTGTCCGTCACGGCCGCGGCCGCTCGGTCGCGGTCGAGGGCGGCGAGGGCCTTGCCGACGGCGCTGGTGGCGGTGGCTGTGGTGCCGAGATCGGCGAGGTCGGCGAGACCCTCGGCGAGGTCGATGGCCTCCTCGCCGAGCCCTATGGTCAGGGCGATGGTCTCGCAGACGGCGTCGAGGTCGTCGAGCTCGATGACGTTCTGGCCGAGCAGCCGCCGCCAGGTGGCGAGGATCGCGGTGTTGCCGACGTAGGAGGAGCCCGCCGGCAGGATGAAGTAGACGTCGAACTTCCGCCGCAGTTCCGCGACGATGCGTGTGACGGGGATGTCCTCGGCGAGGTCGTCCCCGAGGACGGCGCGCACCTCGCGGGCCTTGACCTTGCCGTAGGGCAGTTCGTCGCCGATCAGGAAGAGGTAGCCGCGGCGGCCGCGCTTGCCGTGGCAGTCGATCGAGGTGTGCCGGGCCATCGCGTACATGGCGAGCTCGTACGACTCGGTCATCTGCCCGCCGCCCCCGCCCTCGAGCAGGATGTTGCCAAGGTCGTCGTCCATGCGGTTGTCGGACTCGAACTGCCCGAGCTGCAGCGGGACCCGGTCGCAGGTGGCGTCGCCGACCGCGCCGAAGAGGATCTGCGGGTGCTCGGTGTAGCCCTTGCGCAGCAGCAGGCCGAAGAGCTCGGGGAGCTTGGTCTGCAGGACCCGCGGGACGGTGCGCATGGAGCCGGTCACGTCGAACAGGACGGCGATGGCGAGCGAGGTGGGGTGCTCGTCGGAGTCGCGGCTCTCGCGGACGCCGATGCCCTTGGGGTCGAGCGAGGGGTGCGCCGCCCAGGAGGCGCGCGGCGCGGACGAGGTGACGCGGTCGCTGTAGGCGAAAGCGCCGGTGCCGCCGGCGGCGCGGTAGCGCGCGGCGGCGTCGTAGACGTCGGTGGACCAGCTTCCGCTGCCCATGGTGTTCCCCCTTGGTGTCGGATGACCGGTGTCCGGTGTGGGTGTCAGGTGTCGGTGCCCGGCATGCTGAACGGGCGGAACGTGCGCGGGCCGTAGAGGCGTTCCAGGACCTCGTCGAGCTCCGCGAGCAGCCGCCACGCGTCGTGCGGGCGGCGGGCCTGCGCCGGGAGGGTGCAGCCGCGGAGGAAAGCGCGCAGCGGACGCGGGGCGCGGTCGCCCATCATCTGCTCGAGGCAGCGCGAGGCGAGGTGGATGTCGGTGGCCTCGGTAGCGGGACGCCGACCGGTGACCTCGGGCGGGTAGAGGGCGCGGTGCCGCTCCACGAGGGCGGGGACGGTCGTGCCGGGTGCGGTGGCGTGGCACCAGCCGACCAGCACGAGACCGTGGTGTGCGGGGTGGATGAGGACGTGCTCAGGCAGCACGGCGCCATGGACGACACCGGCCCGATGCGCCCAGCCGAGGGCGACCAGCAGGCGGCGCCACATCCATGCGGCGTCTCGCGGGTCGAGGCCGCCTGGATGGCGCGCCCGGACCCTGGCCAGGGTGTGGCAGCCGTGGAGCCGCTGGAGCGCGTTGACACGGCGTTCGGCGCCGTCGGGGCCGCGGTGCCTGAAGGACTCGGCCAGACGCGGCGCGTAGGCGCGGTGCCGGGGCTCCGCGACGGTGTGCAACCGGGTGAGCGCGTTCGCCTCACGCTGCATCAGGTCGTTGTCGGCGGGGCTTCGTGGGATTTTCAGCAGGGTGCCGGGGCCGGCTGCGCGCAGCACCGCGAGATCGCCCTCGGCGATGACGGGGCCCGGCCGGTACACACCGCGGGCGGTGGTGAGGGCCGGGCCGTCTCCCCTATGCCGCCGCCACAGGGCCGTGAGCCGGACGAAGGCGTCGGCGGCCTCGTCCACGCGGCCGGGCGGCGCGGTGTCGGGGTGGAGGAGTCGGGCCAGCCGGCGGTAGTGGCGCGCCGCCTCGCCGTCGTCGGCAGGAAAGGGCAGGGCCAGGGCGCCCAGGGCCTCGTCGAAGGTGCGGACGCGGTGTGCGGGTGAGGAGCGTCTCGTGGCGGTCACCGGACGCTGTCCTCGCGGTCGGGGCGGAGCAGTGCGGGGTGCAGGAGCCGGGCGTCACCCGCGCGGTAGAGGCGGGCCCGGGGACCGCCACGGGAGCCGCCGCGGCCCGCCGTGGCGCCGGTGGACTCGACGAAGCCCGGCACCGAGAGGACCTTGCGGTGGAAGTTCCCGGCGTGCAGGGCGCGACCCCAGACCGCCTCGTAGACCGAGCGGAGCTCGGTGATGGTGAACTCCTCCTCGAGGAAGGCGGTGGCCAGCGGGGTGTACTCGATCTTGGCGCGGGCCCGGTCGAGGCCTTCGGCGAGGATCGTGCCGTGGTCGAAGGCGAGGCCGGTGCAGGGGTGGTCGGCGCCTGGGTCCGCATCTTCGGACCGCCGGCCGGAACCACCCCCGTGGATCCCGGCCGGCCGGCCCTGCTCCATAGGACGCCCGGTGGCGGTTTCCGGGTTCCCCCGCGGCGCGAGCACGTCGACGGGCACCCACGCGGCCGCGGCGGCGTCGCTGCCGGCCATCGCCTCGGGGAGGTCCGGGGCGAAGGCGAGGTAGGCGACGGACACGACGTGCATGCGCGGGTCGCGGTCGGGGCGGCCGTAGGAGCCGAGTTGCTCGAGGTGGACACGGCCCATGCCGCCCGCGTCGAGCCCGGTCTCCTCGGCCAGTTCGCGGGCCGCCGCCTCGTCCAAGGACTCGCGACCGGCCTGGACGAAACCGCCCGGCAGCGCCCAGGCATTCTCGTACGGCGCAGCGCCCCGGCGCACCAGCAGCACATGCAGCGCCCCCTGACGCAAGGTCAGGGCGACGACGTCGACGGTCACGGCGATCGGCGCGAAGGCGCGCGGATCATATGCGGCGAGGAACGCGTCCTCACCCCGCCTGTCGGCCATCGCGCACCACCCTCCGGCTAGTTCTTCTCAGTTCGAGTATTTCTCGAACTGAGAAGAACTTACACCCGGAGTCGGCAACCGTCCAGAGCGTTCACCACGCCCACGGACGGTCACCCGGGCTCGCGCCGCGCTAACGGCGCTACCGGAGAGCCGGTGCGGTCCGGGCGCAGGGGAGGCGGACGCCGTGGCGGCCGAGCCCGGCGGATAGGGCGAGCCCGCCTCGCCGCGCCACAGGCGCCAGGGGCTGCCTGAGGGTGACGGCGGGCCAGGGACGTCCGGGCACGCCTCGTCGGTGGTCGTAATCGGGTGATTCGTCCGATACCTTGACGCTCCATCACCCCGGGACACCCCTCCGGGTGGCGAGGAGGCCGGACGAGAGGCGGGTGACCCCGTACCACGTCTCCATGCGCCGTTCAACGGCGGCGTATGCCGGACACGTGCGCCCGCACAAAGGAGCCGTCATGCATGCCACCGAAGTCCTGGCGCTCCTGGAGCACGCCATCGGCACGGGCCTCGGCGAGACCGGCACCGGCACCGGCACCGGTACCCCGATCGTGACACCTCTCATGTCGGGCCTGGCGCCGCGCATCGGCCGCTCCGTCCCGGCGGTGCCCCTCGGGGACGCCCCCGGCCGGGCGTACGCCTGGATCCCGGCGGCGGGTCCACGGGGCGAGCGGCGCCCCCTCCGGTCTCCTCTTCGACGTCGCGTTCAAGTGAGGCGGTCATGACTCAAACGTCCGGCACGGCGACCCGATACGTGGCCGCCATCGACCAGGGAACGACCTCCAGCCGTTGCATCATCTTCGACTCAGACGGGTCGATCGTGGCGCTCGACCAGCGCGAGCACCGCCAGATCTTCCCCAGGCCCGGCTGGGTGGAGCATGACGCCACCGAGATCTGGTCCAAGGTGCAGGCTGTGGTGGCGGGCGCACTCGCCAAGGCGGGGCTGCGCGCGGACCAGCTCAGCGCGCTCGGCATCACCAACCAGCGCGAGACCACCGTCCTGTGGGACCGCACCACCGGCCGCCCGGTGCACAACGCGATCGTGTGGCAGGACACCCGTACCGCCGCGCTGTGCGTCCAGCTCGGCGGCCAGGACGGCCAGGACCGCTTCCGCCGCTCCACGGGGCTGCCGCTGGCGAGCTACTTCGCCGGCCCCAAGGCGGCCTGGCTCCTGGACAACGTGCCGGGACTGCGCAGGCGCGCGGAGAACGGCGAGATCGCCTTCGGCACCATCGACTCCTGGCTGATCTGGAACCTGACGGGCGGCACGGAGGGCGGCAGCCACGTCACGGACGTCACCAACGCGAGCCGCACGATGCTCATGAACCTGGAGTCCCTGGAGTGGGACCCGGCGATCCTCTCCGCCATGGACGTCCCGGCGGCGGTCCTCCCGGAGATCCGCTCCTCCTCCGAGGTGTACGGCACCGCGGTGGGCCAGCTGGGCGGGGTGCCCGTGGCCTCCGCTCTCGGCGACCAGCAGGCCGCGGTCTTCGGGCAGGCCTGCTATGCGACGGGCGACGCCAAGAACACCTACGGAACCGGCAGCTTCCTGCTGCTCAACACCGGGCACCGGCCTGTGCAGTCGAAGAACGGGCTGATCACCACCATGGGCTACCGGCTCGGCGGGGAGGCGCCGGTCTACTGCCTGGAGGGGTCGATCGCCATCACCGGCGCCCTGGTGCAGTGGTTCCGCGACAGCCTCGGCATCATCTCGACCGCGGACGAGATCGAGCCGCTCGCGGCGAGCGTCCCGGACAACGGGGGCGCCTACATCGTCCCGGCCTTCTCCGGGCTCTTCGCCCCGTACTGGCGCTCCGACGCACGTGGCGTGATCACGGGTCTGACCCGGTACGTCACCAAGGCGCACCTGGCGCGGGCGGTGCTGGAGGCGACCAGCTGGCAGACCCGCGAGGTCGTCGACGCGATGTACCAGGACTCCGGTGTGCACATCACCGCACTCAAGGTCGACGGTGGCATGACGGCGAACAACCTGCTGATGCAGCACCAGGCGGACGTCCTGGACGTCCCGGTGATCCGGCCGCGGATCTCGGAGACCACGGCGCTGGGCGCGGCCTATGCCGCGGGGCTCGCCACCGGTGTGTGGGACGGACTGGACACCCTCAAGGCGCACTGGCAGAAGGACGCCGAGTGGCAGCCCCGGATGGACGCGACGACCCGAGAGAGGGAGTACCGCCGCTGGAAGAAGGCCGTCGAGCGCAGCTTCGGCTGGCAGGACGACGAGGACGAGGGCCCCGCGCCGGCCGCCGAGGGCTGAGTGGGCCGCACGCCCCCGACCCGCCGCCGGCGGCGGCGGAGCACGCTCAGTTGGCGGCGGCCGCCCGGCGGCCGCCGGCCACCTGCGCCGCGTGCTCGACCACCGTGACCAGTACCTTCTTCACGGAGGCTCGGTCGCGCGCGTCACACATCACCAGCGGCACCTCGGGGTCGAGGTCGAGAGCATCGCGCACCGCCTCGGCGGAGTGCCGCTCGGCGTCCTCGAAGACGTTGACGCCCACCGCGAAGGGGATGCCGCGGCGCTCGAAGTAGTCGATCGCGGAGAAGCAGTCCTCCAGACGCCGGGTGTCGGCGAGGACGACCGCGCCGAGGGCACCCTGCGCCAGCTCGTCCCACAGGAACCAGAAGCGGTCCTGGCCGGGCGTGCCGAACAGGTAGAGCACCAGGTCGTCGCGAAGGGTGATCCGGCCGAAGTCCATGGCCACGGTGGTGGTGCGCTTCCCCTCGACGCCGGCGATGTCGTCGAAGGGGCGCCCGGCCTCGGTCAGGGTCTCCTCGGTGCGCAGCGGGCGGATCTCGCTGACCGCGCCGACGAGCGTGGTCTTGCCGACGCCGAAGCCCCCCGCGACCAGGAGCTTGAGCGTGACGGGCTCGACGGGGGAAGGGCGGCTCTCAGCGCGCCGGAAGGCCATGGCTCACTCCTCCGGTCGTGCTGTTTACGCAGGTCAGAGGCATCCTGGGTCCTAGGGACTGTGTTGGGTGATCATCTGTGGCAGCTGAACACTACTACGGCCCTTCTGGCCAACTTCCTTTGGTACCGGGGCTGTTGGTCCACCACCGCACCGACTGGCGAGGGCCTGGTGGACGCCCCGGGCCCTGTGGGCGCGGGGCGGGCTGCTCCCGGGGGAACCGCCGGCAACGTCGTGCCGGCGGCGCCCCGGGGAGGTTCACAGCGCGCGTAGGCCGTTGATGACGTCGCGGAGCAGCCCGGCGTCCGGCAGCTCGGCCGGCGGAACGGGCCGGCTGACGTGGACCAGGCCGACTTCCAGGACGTCGCCGATGAGCACGCGGACGACGCCCACGGGCAGGTCGAGGTCGGCCGCCAGCTCGGCGACCGACATCGGCTGCTCCCGGCAGAGCTCGACGATCTCGAGGTGCTCGGGCGACAGGGTGCGATCGGCGTCGGCGTCGTCGTCCGCGCTGCGGGACTCGGCGATCACCAGGGCGATCAGGTCGAGCCGGGCTTCCGCGGCGTGGCTGGTACGCCCGCGCGTCATGGCGTAGGGCCGCACCACGGGCCCGGCGTCGTCGTCGTACCAGCGGTCCGCTTCGGAGGTCATGACGGCCTCGTCACACCGCCCGCGCCGCGTCGTCGTCGGTGCGCGGGGCGGTGGCGAGGTGTACCCCGACCCGCTTCACCAGCAGCGCCATCTCGTAGGCGACCTGGCCGACGTCGGAGTCGGCGTCGGCGAGCACGGCCAGGCAACTGCCGTCGCCCGCCGCGGTGACGAACAGGAAGGCCTCGTCCAGTTCCACGATGGTCTGCCGGACCTTGCCTGCCTCGAAGTGCCGCCCGACGCCCTTGGCCAGGCTGTGGAAGCCCGAGGCGACGGCGGCGAGATGCTCGGCGTCCTCACGGGTGAGGCCTTCGGACGCGCCGGTGGCCAGTCCGTCGCTGGAGAGCACCAGCGCCTTGCGGATACTGGCCACGCGGCCGACCAGTTCGTCGAGGAGCCAGCTGAGCTCCCGGGTCGGGCTCGATGGTGCCGTCATGGACCGTTCCCCTCCGTGGTGGTTCTGGTTGTGCTGTCGCCGCCGCGCTCCCCCGGGGTGCTTCCCGGGCGGTCGGCGGGGCGAACGTCGTGGGCGCCGTCGGTGCCGTCGGCGGCGGGGCCGTCGGCGGTGTCCGCGCGGCCGCGCAGCCATCCTCGCTGCAGTGAGGCCATGCGGTCGCGCACCTCCTCGGGTGAGCGTTCGCGCTCACCGCCGTCGTCCGCGGCAGCTGCGGCGGAGCCCGCGGCCGCGGGGGTTCGCGTCTGGGTGGTGGAGTCCTCGCGCAACTGCGGGGCGAGACTGGCCTGCCGGACCCGGCGGGGCAGTCCGGCGCCGGCCGGCGCTTCCTGCGGCGCGGTGGCGGCGGGCTCGTGGCGCGGCTCCCGTTCCGCGGACCGGGATGCAGCCTCGCCGACCGGGCGCCCGTTCTCGGCGACCAGCACCGGCGTGCGGCGGCGGCGGCGCGGCAGAGCCGTGGGCCCGTCGCCCGGCACGGGGGAAGGCGACGCCTTCGGAGCCGTGTCGCGGGCGGTGGCCGGATTCGAGGTTCCTTCGGCCCCGGCGACCTGCGGCCGGTGCTCTCGCGGCTCGCCGTCCGGGCGCGCGACCATACCCCACTGGCGGAAGCCGTGCTCCGTGGCCGCCGACATGGACCTGATCCGCGGCTGCGGCTGCTCGTCCGGAGCCTTGGTCTCGTCCGCGGTCCCGTCCGCGGTCCCGTCCGGGGTCTCGTCCGCGGTCCCGTCAAGGGTCGCGGTCCCGTCAAGGTTCGAAGCGGGCCGCTCCTCGCCGGGCCCGGACAGGATCGACGCCGGGACGAGCACCAGGGCGGTGGTGCCGCCGTAAGGCGACGGGCGCAGCGAGACGCGGACACCCTGGCGCCGGGCGAGCCGGCTGACCACGAAGAGGCCGAGCCGGTCGGTGTCGGAGAGCTCGAACTCCGGGGTCTCCGCGAGACGGAGGTTCGCCTCCAGCGTGGCCTCGGGGGTGAGGCCGAGGCCGCGGTCGTCGATCTGCAGGACGAAGCCGCCGGCGACGGACTCGCCGTGCACCTGGACGCTGGTGTGCGGCGGCGAGAACACGGTCGCGTTCTCGATGAGTTCGGCGATCAGGTGGGTGAGGTCGGCGACGGCGTGGCCGGCGACGGCGAGCCGTGGCAGCCGGCGCACGTCGACCCGCTCGTAGTCCTCGACCTCGGCGACGGCCGCCCGCGCCACGTCCATCAGCTGCACCGGCTTGCGCCACTGCCGGGACGGCACGGCGCCGGAGAGGATCACCAGGCCCTCGGCGTGGCGGCGCATGCGGGTGGTCATATGGTCGAGGCGGAAGAGGTCGGCGAGTTCCCGCGGGTCCTCGGTGCGCCGTTCCATGGTGTCCAGCAGGGTGAGCTGGCGGTGCAGCAGTGCCTGGCTGCGGCGCGCGAGGTTGACGAAGACCGCTGAGACACCGCGGCGCAGCTCGGACTGGCGCACGGCGGCCTCGACGGCCGCCCGCTGGAGGGTGTTGACGGCCCTGCCGACCTGGCCGACCTCGTCGTCCGGGTAGTCCAGGCGCGGCGCCTCGGTCTCGACGTCGACCTCCTCGCCCGCGGCGAGCCGGCGTATGACGCGCGGCAGCCGGACGCCGGAGACCTCCAGGGCCTCCGTCCGGAGCCGGGACAGGTCGCGGATGAGGCCGCGGCCGATGCGTATGGAGACGATGACGGAGGCGACGACCGCGATCAGGCCGAGGCCTCCGGTGACGGCCGCGATGGCGACCAGCCGCATGCCGATCGGTTCAGCGCGCTTCTTGTGCAGGTCGCCGGCTGCCACGCCGATGCGGTCGAGGTCGGCCAGCGCGGTGGTGGCCTTGGACTGCCAGGACACGCGGTCGGCGGCCTGGGGCGCGCCGGAGGCGCCCGCGGCGATGACGGCGTCCTCGGCGGCGCGTAGGGCGCGGCCGGCGGGCCCGGCCCAGTACGCCTCGTAAAGGGCGCGCTCGTCGCTGGTCAGCAGGTGGAGATTGTCCGCGTAGTAGGCGCGCTGTTCGGCGACGGCGAAGGTGAAGGAGCGCATCTCCGCCGCGCTCATGCGGCCCGCCGCGATGCCCGACACCACGAGGGCGTCCTCCTGGCTGATCGCCTCGCGGGCCCGCGTGACCTGGATGAGGGCGCGGCCCTGCTTGTCGATGGCGACGTTGTTGATCGGGTTCAGCGAGTCGAGGAAGGCGTAGGCCGGGTCGAAGAGGGCGCTGTACGCGCCGAAGACGTCGTTGCGGATGATGCGGCCCTCGCCGACCTTGTCGCGCAGCGTCTGCAGGCCGCCGAACTCGTGGACGACGAGGTCGAGCCGGCGCAGCGCGTCGGGGGTCAGCCGTTCCCGGTTGCCGGCCACGCGCGCGTTGCCTCGCAGCCGTGCGATCACCGCGTCCGTCTCACGTTCCCGCGTCAGCAGGGTGGCGCGGGCGCCCGAGCGCCGGGGATCGGCCAAGTACAGCATGGCGGACCGGCGTTCCCGCTGGAGCGCCTGGATGCTGTCCTCGACGGGGTAGCCGAGCCCGTTGACGGTCTGCTCGACACCGAAGAGGCCCCAGGCCTGACGCCCGGTCAAGGTGGCGGCGAAGGCCCAGATCGCCGTGAGGGACACCAGCGGAATGAGCAGCAGTGCCACGATCTTCCGCCGGATCGTCGTACCGCGAAAGCGCATGGCCTCCCCAACGTCAAACCCGGTCAAGGGCTGTCATGCTCCGACTGCAAACGGCGCGAGCCTACTACTGCCGGACGTCCTATCCGAAAGCAAGGCTTCCGCTCTCGTCCCAGGACGACCCGATTCGTACACATGAACGGCCGGTCCCGCCGACCGAATACCCTACGTGCCGGGAACCCGCGGAACCGTGGAGACGTGTTCACCAGTGGGAAGGGGTGTTCCGGGATGCGGGGGGCATTCACGGGCGAAAACCGGGCAGCCACATGGGAGTCGGACATCAGGGATCCGGGCCCGCACCACCGGTAGGCCGCAGGGGAGCAGAAGGCATGGACGACCTCGTCGAGGACGCGCTGGATCACGACACTCGGCCGCGAAGGGCCCGGCGGCCGCTGTGGGTCGAGGAACCCGTGGGGCGGCCGCGCCTGCCCGATCCGGTACGCGAAGCGGCCGTACGGGCCTGGCTCTCCGTCTCACTCGCCCTGATCGCCTCGGTGATCGCCGCGCTGGGGACGGTAGGCGGGTCCTGGCTCGCCGCACCGGCGTTGTTCCTCGCCATAACCTTCACCGTCCTGTCCACCTGGGCGGTGCTGGACGTGTGGATCACCCGCCAGGTCTGGAACCAGCGCAACGGTGTGGTGTCCAGCCCGAGCAGCGCGGCCCGCAGGCTGCGGCGCGAACTCCGGCGGGAACGGCGGCAGGCCCGGTCCGAGGCCCGCGAGGCCGACCGGCGCCGGCACCTGCCCGGCACCCGTACCGCCTGAGAGGGGCCGACCGGCCGCCCGAAGCGGCACGGGGGCCGCCGCCTCCGGGCCGGGAGGGGCCGGATCAGGCCGGGAGGCTCCTGCGAACTGCCGGGTGCCTCCCGCGGGTCCGCGGGAGAGGCACCCGGCAGTCTCCGAGCCGACCGGGGGTCAGCCGGCCTGCGGAGCCGACTGGTCGGCCGGGCGCCGGAACATCCGCGTCGCCGTGATCTCCCCGTGCACCGGTTCGGAGTCCGGGTCCGGCACGGGCAGTCCGGGCCTCAGGTGCTCCTCGACGCTGATGTACTTCAGGCCCGCCCGCAGATCCGCGTCATTGCGCAGCCGTACGACCAGCGGGAACTCGGCGAGCGCCGTGGTGTCGAACAGCCCGGTGGTGTAGATCAGCTGCACGCCCAGGGCGTCGGCCACCGCGCGCTGCAGTTCCAGCAGATAGGTGGCGTTGGCACGGCCGATCGGGTTGTCGAGGAAGAGCGTGCCCGCGTGCCGGTGCCGGTCCCTGCCGCGGTCGTTGCTGCGCAGCGCCGCCATCGTGCAGTACAGCGCGATCGCCGCGGTGAGCAGCTGGCCGCCGGAGAAGACGTCACCCATCTGCCCGACGGGAACGCGCTCGGCGCGCAGCACGGCGTCCGGTTTGAGGATCTCGACGGCGACGCCCTTGGGTTCCAGGGCGGCCGCGACCCCGCGCAGCAGCAGCGACATGCCGTCCCGGCGCAGGTCGGAGTTCTTGCGGACGGCCGCCCTGGTCGCCTCGTCGATCACGGCGCCGAGCCGTTCGTCGAGCTCGGCGTGGTCCGGGTCGTCGAAGCGGATCCGCAGGAACTCCTGCCCCGACCACTCCCCGAGCCCCTCCGGCAGACGGGACAGCCTCTGCGCCGACCGCAGGGTGGCCAGCGAGGACTCCACCATGCCGCGCAGCCGGTCCACGATGCTGTCGCGGTTGCGCTCCAACTGCTCCAGCTCGTCGGTCAGGACGCGAAGCCGCGGCGCGAAGGCGGCGTGCCAGGGTGCGGCGTGCTCGGGCAGCGCGGCGGCGGGCAGTTCGCGGATCTGCTGGCGGGCCGGGGTGCGCACCTGCTCGTAGCGGGCCGCGTTGGCGTGCCGCACGAGGACGTCGCAGGCCTCGCGCAGCTGCGACTCGGCGGCCGACAGATCGGCGGCGCAACCGCGCAGGCTCCGGCGGCTCTCGGAGACGGCCGACCTGGCCTCCTCCAGGGAGCCGGAATACGGCTCGGGCTCCTCCTCGCCCTCGTCGGGCTGCTGCCGGTCGCCGTCGCGGAGCAGGTCGCGCAGCAGGGCGGCGAGTTCGTCGAAGCCGGTCGCGGCGTCCTCTGCGGCGCGGTGCGCGCGCACCAGGTCCGCGTGGCCGTCGCGGGCGCGGGCCAGTGCCTCGGTGCGGGCGGCCAGTTCCGCGTTGGCACCGCGCAGCAGCTCCTGGGCGTGTTCGGCGTCCCGGGGCAGCAGCTCCCCGGGGAGCTCGGTGTGCGCCTCCCCGTCCGTCGGCGCGTGCCGTTCGGCCTCGCCGCGCAGCCGCCCGAGCTGCTCGCTGGCCGTCGCGGCGCGGGAGTCGAGCGTGGCCACCAGCTGTTCGGCGCGGGCGGCCGCGGCCTGCCGGGAGGGGCCGTCGGCGCCGTCCGGGCCCTCGAGCAGCTGGGCGGCGCGGGTGCGCACCTTGTTGGTGAGGCGTTCGAGTTCGGAGAGCGCGGACTGCTCGGTGCTCTCGGCTCGGGCCTGCTCGGCCCGCAGGTCGGCGCCGACGCCGACCTTCTCGTACACCTGGGAGGCGGCACGGTAGGCCTCGCGCAGGGCGGGCAGCGAACCGGCCGGCTGCTCGGCGCCGTTCTCGTCGTCGAGCGCGTCGTCGGGGGCGCCGGTGATCTCCGAGCGCTCGGCGCGGAGCACGCGCGCGGTGCGGCGCGCGTCGTCCGCGGCGCGCTGGGCGGCGCGGCGGTCCTCGTCGGCGGCGCGTGCCAGGGTCAGGCAGGCCTCGGCACGCGTCTCGGCCTCGGCGGCGTCCTCGGCGAGTTCGCGGGCCCTGCGCTGCCAGTTGGCTCGTTCGCGCAACCGGAAGGCGAGACCGGCGAGCGCGTCGGCGGCCCGCCGGGCCTGCTGGGCCGCCTCCTGGCGCTCGTCGCGCAGGGCGGTCGCCTCGGCCGCGGCCTCGTCGGCCTCCATGCGCGCGGACCGCGCCTCCGCCAGCTCCTCGCGGGCGGCGGCTGCGGTCTCCCCGGCGGTCTCCACGGCCGCGGCGAGCTCGGCGAGCCGGCCGCTCGGGCAGCCGGAGCGCCACGAGGAGAGCCGGGCGGCCAGGGTGCGATCCTCGGCCAGGCGGGCGGCGAGCCGCCTGATGTCCTCGTCGCGCGCGGTCGCGCGGGCGCGCAGTGCCTGCCGCTCGCCGTCCGCGGCCCCCTCGTCGTGCATGGCCGGGTTCGGCGGGACGAGGAAGAGCTCGGGCTCGGCCTCCGTCGGCGGAGGCGGGGCGAGCAGCGCCGCCGCCGTGCCGACCGTGACCGTCGACCGCGGCAGCAGGGCCGCCTGCGCCAGCACCTCGCGTGCTCGCACATAGCTCTGGGGGTCGGTGACGACCACGCCGTCCACCAGTTCCGGGCGCGCGGCGAGCACCGCGGCGTGGTCGGCCGGGTCGACGGCCTGCGCGAGGTAGCGCCAGCCGGGGAGCGCGGGGATGCCGTGCTCTCCCAGGTACTCCACGGTGGCCAGCACATCGGGGCCAGGCGGCAGCAGTCCGCCGTCGCCCAGCGCGGCCAGGATGCGCGCGTCGTCGGCGGCGGCCGTGCGCAGGTCGAACAACTGCCGTTCGGCGGAGGCCACCGCGCGGTCCAGCATCTCTTGCAGCGGCTCGGCGAGGGAGTCGAGCTCGGCCGCGGTCAGCGGGCCCTGCTCGGCGGGACGCCGTCCGGCCGCGGGGGCGCCGCGCCGGGCGGCGGAGGTCTGTGCGGGGATGCCGGGGCCGCGTTCGGCGCCGGTGTCCGACGGTGCGCCCGCCGCGACATGCCCGGGAACCTGCGCGGGCGGCAGGCTGAGCAGTTCGGCCAGCCGCGGTTCGGCCGCGAGAGCGTCCGCGACGCGCGACTCCGCGGTGTGCGCGGCCTCGGCCGCGGCAAGCGCGTCGGCCGCGCGGGCGGCGGCCAGTTCGGCGCGCGTGTCGGCGGCGGCGGCCTCCCGGGCCCGCTCACCGGCCCGGCGGGCGGCGTCCCGGGCGGCCTCCGCGGCGGTGGCGGCGGCCTTCTCGGCGTCCGACGCCTCCAGGGCGGCCCGGGCGGGGTCGGCGTCGGGGGCGGAGTCGTCCAGCCAGCCGGCCCGGACCGCCTCGGCGGTCTCCTGCTCGACCTCCGCCAGACGCTGCACCAGGTGCCCGGACTCGCTGCGGGCGCGCTGCGCCTCCGTCGCGGCGGCGGTGGCGTCGCGATGCGCCGCCTCGGACCGCGCCTGCAGCGCGGCGGAGCGCTCCTCCTCCGCGTCCGCCCGCTCGTCGGCGCTGTCCGCGGCGGCCCGCAGGGCTCGGACGAGGTCGCCCGCGGCCTTGGTACGGGCGGCGAGCGCGGGCGCGGCGTCCCGTTCCGCCTCGCGGATGGCGGCGGTGACCCGGGCCAGCCGGTCGGCGGCGGCCCGGTGCCGCAGCACGGTCTCCGCGGCCTGCCAGGCCGACTGAAGGGTGCGGGCGTCGTTGAGCTCGCGGCGCAGCGCGGCGGCGCTCTTCTCACTCGCCGCGAGGGCCAGCGAGGCGTGGCGGTAGGCGAGTTCGGCCGCGACGAGGGCGCTGCGGCCGCGGGCGGCCTCGGCGTCGGTGACGGTGTGCGCGGCGCGGGCCGTCTGCTGGGCCAGTTCGGCGGCCCGGCCGCGCTCCTCGCGGGCGCGTGCGGACAGTCTGCGGGCCAGGGAGCGGGTGCGGCGCTCGGACTGGGCGTGGACACCGCGCGCCTGGTCGCGGCCGGCGGTGGTGTCGACGATGCGGCCGAGCAGTTCGAGGGAGCCCGCCGTGAAGTCGCGTTCCGCCGTGAGCTCGGCGCGGCGGCCGAGCTTGCCCGCGAAGCCGTGCACGAGGTCGGCGAGGCCGTCGGTGTCCCGGGTGTCGGTGACCGCGCGCAGCAGCAGGTCGGTGAAGTCGGAGTCCTTCTTCACCGCGAACAGGCCGGCCGCCTCGCCCTCGTCGGCGTTCATCTCCCGCTGGTAGCGGAAGAGTTCGGGGTCGAGGCCGAGCTCGCCGAGGTGCTCGTTCCACCGGTCGTGGATCTCCTCCCACACCACCTGGAGGTGCGGGTAGTAGCGCCCGGCGTCGGTCAGCACGTCGCGGAAGCCCTTCATGGTGCGGCGGCGGCCTCGGGCTCCCGAGGCGCCTTCGGCGGGCGGCCGGACGGCGGCTGCTTCGGCCACGGGCAGCGAGTCCAGGCTGAGTCCGGGGCCGGGCCGGAAGGAGTACCAGGCCTCGGCGAACTTGCGCGGGTCGGAGGAGACCTGGCGTCCGCGCCACTCACTGACCTTGCCCACGACGACCAGCTCGCCCGTGACGGTGTGCTGCCACTCGAGGGCGACGTGGCCGCAGTCGTCGGCCAGCAGGAACTTGCGGAGCACGCCGGAGCTGGCGCCGCCCAGGGTGTTGCGGTGGCCGGGCAGCATGACCGAGAAGATCAGCTTGAGCAGGACGGACTTGCCGCCGCCGTTCTCCAGGAACAGCACTCCGGCCGGCGCCGGACGGCGCGGCGGCCCGGTCGGCTCGTCCTCGAAGAACTCCGCCTGGGCGGGGGCGGGGTGCGGCACGGGCTCGCCGACTCCGCGCAGGTCCAGCACGGTGTCGGCGTAGCGCGCACCGGCGGGCCCGATGGAGTAGAGGCGGACCCGGGACAGCTCGTACATGGGGGGCTCTCGTGGTGGTGGTCTGTGGTGTGCGGTCTGTGGTCTAGTGCGGTCTGTGGCCTGTGGACTGCGGTGTGTGCCGGCAGGCCGCGGTGGACCGGCGACCCGGTGGCGGCGGACGGCCGTTCAGGAGTGGAAGGGCAGGCCGGCTCCGGCCACGAGGCCGGCATCGTCGTCAACCTCCGCCGGCATCAGCGCCGCCGAGTCGCCGGCCCGGGGGACGATGCCCAGGTCGAGGAGCTCGGCCATGGCGGCGCTGCCCGCCATGTCGCGCACCTGCAGCTGGTAGCGGGCGGTGGTGCGGTATGTGCCGCCCGACTCGTCGCCCGTGCGCTGCAGGAACCCGGACTCGACGAGGAAGGAGACGGCCTTGCCCACGATGCCGGTGGTGGAGCCCGCCAGGCGCCGCGCGTCCTTGGTGGCGCCGGTGGAGCTGCGGCGCATGTAGACGCGCCAGGCTGCCTCGAGGCCGGGCGCCCCGGTGGCCGGGTCGGTGTTCTCGCCCTGCTCCTCGGCCCGTTCCTCCAGCCGGCGGCATGCCTGGCGCAGGAAGCCGTCGATCCCGTGGACGGTGACGCGGCCGATGTACGCGTCGTCCGCGAGGTCCTCCGGGCGCGGGAAGGCCATGGCGGCGGTGGCGAGGTGGGCGAGGCCGTGCAGGAAGCGGTCCCCCGCGTCGGAGGCGGCGCGGCGCGAGTAGTCGCCCATGCGGACGGCGAAGACCGAGTCCTCACCGGCGGCCAGGGCCATGCCGGCCCGGGGCGAGACCTCCAGGACGACCAGGCCGAGGCCGGTGGCGACGGCGTCGGCCAGGCGCGCGAACAGCGGGTCCTCGCGGTACCGGCGAAGCAGCTCGGCGTACTCGGCGTCACGTGCGGGCAGCAGTTTCGGCTGGAGTCCGAAGGAGACGAGGCGGGCGGCGTCCGCGGCGTCGCCGGGGGTGACGGCCGCCGGGCCGGGGGCCGCTGCGAGCGGCTGGGGGCTCTCGCCGTCGCGGTGGTCGCTCACGGGGTCGTCTCCTCGGTACGGATCGTCGGTTCGCTCATCGTCACGCCACCTCGGACCGCTCGGCGGCCATCCCGGCGGCGTCCAGCCGGGCCGTGCCCACGATGAGGTCGGCGCCGCCGAACTCGGGGTCGTCCAGCTGGGTGCCGTCGTCCACGGCGAACAGCAGCCGCTCCTCGCCCTGGCGGTAGGCCGTGCCCACCGGGGGGCTGGCCGCGTGAACCGCCAGCAGGGCGACCAGATAGGGCAGTTCGGGGTCGAGACGGCGGGCCTCGGCCAGCAGCCCGGACAGCCGTCGCGGGGCGTCGTGGGGCAGGTCGAGGAGCTCCAGGGCGGTCTCGAGCTGCTCCTCGCTGAAACGGCTGTCGTCCGGGGTGGCGACCAGGTCGGGCTCGGGCATCTCGGCGCCCAGGTGCTCGCGCTCCAACGGCGGGGTGAGCAGGGCGTCCACGAGGTCGGTGACGCGAACCGAGACGGGGGTCCGAAAGCCCGTGCCCCGGGCGAACCAGGCGTCGGTGACCCGGGTGGCCTGCTCGACGGGGAGCGGCAGGACGGGCGCGACCAGTTGCCCGTACAGGTCGAGCATGCCGACGAGGGCGCCGCCGCGGGGTACGGAGAAGGCCTGCCGGTCCTGCTCGGCGCGGAAGATCGGGCCGGCCTCCAGCAGCCGGGACTGGAGCTGGGTGTGGCGGCGGATGCAGTCCTTGACGATGTCGACGAGCTCGGCGGCGCGGCGCTTGTGCTCCTGGTCCTCCGACTCGTCCCTGGCCTTGCGGATGTTGGTGAGGATGGCGTTCTCGTGCCGGTAGCGGTCGGCGACGTGGTCCAGCGCCTCGGCGATCATGTCGGGGACGGCGCGGACCCAGTCGACGGCCCGGACGTTGCGGCGGGTGGCCTCCAGGGCGCGGCGCAGGGTCTCGGCGTACTGCACCGTGCGGTAGCGGGCCTGCTCCGCGGCGAGCTGGGCGTCGGCGAGGCGGCCCCGGTTGATCAGCACCTCGAGCTTGACCTCGGCGGCGATCTGGGCGCTGGTCACGTCGGTGTCGAGGGCGCCGACGAGCACGTTGACGGCCTCGTCGGTGGTGCGCAGGTAGACGGTGCCGTCGCGGCCCGGCACCTCCTCGATCAGCTTGAAGTCGTAGTCGCGGCGGACGTACGCGCCATCGGGGCCGAAGGTGCCGTAGACCGCGCGGAAGCCGCGGTCGACGCTGCCGACGTTGATCAGGTTCTCCAGAACCCAGCGGCCCACCCGCTCGTGCTCGGCGGCGGGACGGCCGGGGGCCTGCGCCGCGATGCGGGGCAGCAGCCGGGAGATTATCTGGTCGTGGTCCGCGCCGGTGTCGAAGTCCATGTTGAGCGTGACCAGGTCGATGGCGGCCAGGGCCACCTCCGCCATCGCGTACACCGAGTACGCGCCGGCGAGGTTGGCCTTGCGCGCGTCGAGGTCGTGCAGCGGCGCGGTGCAGGCCAGGGCCTTGAGCCGGCGGGCCAGGCCCTCGTCGGCGGCCGGGCCCGGCGCGGGCCGGACACCACCGCTGAGCTGGTGCGGAACGGTCGTGGTCACGACGCACAGCGTAGGCGCTCGGACCGACAACGGCCCAAACGGCACGGTCCGGGCACCCCGCGCCAGCGGGCAACCCGCGCCAGCAGGCTCCGCAGGCGCCGGCGGGCTCCTCACCGGGAGCCTCCTCAGGCGCCGGGGGCCCGTAGCCGCCTCCGCCGGGCGTGGCGACGACCAGGACGTCACCGGGGCCCACGTCGGCGGCGTCCACCCCGCCGAGCGGGGTCACGCCGCCGTCGGCGCGCTCGATGCGGTTCTCGCCCAGTGCGCCGGGCCCGCCTCCCGCCATGCCGTACGGGGCGACCCGCCGGTGGCTGGTGAGCAGGGCGACCGTCATGGGCTCCAGGAAGCGGATGCGGCGCACGACGCCGCGCCCTCCGTGCCAGCGGCCCTCGCCTTCGCTGCCGTCGCGCACGGCGAAGCTCTCCACGCGGACGGGGTAGCGCCACTCCAGGATCTCGGGGTCCGTGAGCCGGGAGTTGGTCATGTGGGTCTGGACGGCGTCGGCGCCGTGGAAGCCCTCGCCCGCCCCGGCGCCGCTGGCCACCGTCTCGTAGTACTGCACCCGGTCGTTGCCGAAGGTGACGTTGTTCATCGTGCCGGAGCCCTCGGCCTGCACGCCGAGCGCGGCGTACAGGGCCCCCGTGACGGCCTGGGAGGTCTCCACATTGCCCGCGACGGTGGCCGCCGGGTACTGCGGGGCCAGCATCGACCCCTCGGGGACGCGGATGTCCAGGGGCCCCAGGCAGCCGCTGTTGAGCGGGATGTCGTCGGCGACGAGGGTGCGGAAGACATAGAGCACGGCGGCCATGACCACCGAGCGCGGCGCGTTGAAGTTGCCCTTCTGCTGGGACGAGGTGCCGGTGAAGTCCAGGACGGCGGAGCGCGCCGCGCGGTCGACGCGGACGGCGACGCGGATGACCGCGCCGTTGTCCGTCTCGTAGGTGTACTCGCCGTCGTCGAGGCCGGCGACGATACGCCGCACCGACTCCTCGGCGTTGTCCTGCACGTGCTTCATGTAGGCGTGCACGACGTCGAGGCCGAACTGCGCGGTCATGCGCCGCAGCTCGGCGATGCCCTTCTCGTTCGCCGCGACCTGCGCGCGCAGGTCGGCGATGTTGGTGTCCGGGTCACGTGAGGGATGGGGGGCGCCGGTGAGCAGGGCGCGGGTCTCCTCCTCGCGCAGCCGGCCGTCGCGCACCAGGAGCCAGTTGTCGAACAGGACGCCTTCCTCGTGCACGGTGCGGCTGAAGGCGGGCATGGAGCCGGGGGTGAGCCCGCCGATCTCGGCGTGGTGGCCGCGGGACGCGACCAGGAACAGCAGCGACCGCCCCTCCTCGTCGAAGACCGGCGTGACGACGGTGACGTCGGGAAGGTGCGTGCCCCCGTGGTAGGGGTCGTTGACGGCGTAGGCGTCGCCCGGCCGCATGGCGCCCTCGTTGCGCCGCAGCACCTCCTTGATGGACTCGCCCATGGAGCCGAGGTGGACGGGGATGTGGGGGGCGTTGGCGATCAGGTTGCCCTCGGGGTCGAACAAGGCGCAGGAGAAGTCGAGGCGTTCCTTGATGTTGACGGAGTGGGCGGTGTTCTCGAGGCGGACGCCCATCTGCTCGGCGATCGACATGAAGAGGTTGTTGAAGACCTCCAGCATCACGGGGTCGACCTCCGTGCCCACCGCGACCCGGCCGGGGCGCGGCCGCACCCGGGTGAGCAGGAGGTGGCCGTGCTCGCCGACCACGGCCCGCCAGCCGGGGTCGACGACGGTCGTCGCGTCGGCCTCCGCGATCACGGCGGGCCCGTCCACGGTGTCGCCCGGGCGCATCCGGTCCCTGCCGAACAGGGGGCAGCCCTGCCGCCTGCCCTCCGCGTACAGCGACACCTCGGCGGTCGGCCGCAGCGGACCCTCGCGGGCCGGAGACTCGACGAAGTGGCGTGCCGGCGGCCCCGCGGAGCCGACCGCCTCGACCGAGACCGCCTCGACGACCAGCGGCTTGTCCATGGTGAAGGCGTAACGGGCGCGGTGCTCGGCGGTGAACGCCGCGCGCATAACGTCGACCTCGCCCATCGGCACGGGGAGCGCCGCGTCGGTTCCGGCGTAGCGGACGTGGACGCGGGTGACGGTCCGGACGGTGTCGTCGGGGACGCCGTCCTCGTGCAGTTGGGCGCGCGCCAGTTCGTCGAGCTCGTCGCGCACCTCCAGCAGGGCGGGCAGGTCGTCCTCGGTGAGCCCGCTCTCCACGGAACGCTCCCGCATGGCGGTGGCGTCGGCCAGGCCTATCCCGTACGCGGACAGCACACCGGCCAGCGGCGGCACGACGACGCTGTCGACGGACAGCGCGTCGGCGACCGCGCAGGCGTGCTGGCCACCGGCGCCGCCGAAGCTGGTGAGGGCGTATCGGGTGATGTCGTGGCCGCGCTGAACGGAGATCTTCTTGACGGCGCTGGCCATGTTCAGGACGGCGATCTCCAGGAAGCCCGCGGCGACCTCCTCCGGGCTGCGGCGGTCGCCGGTCGCGGCGGCGACTTCCCCGGCGAGCCGCGCGAAAGCGGCGCGGACGGCCTCGGTGTCCAGCGGCTCGTCGCCGTCCGGGCCGAAGACGGCCGGGAAATGCGCCGCCTGGACGCGGCCGAGCATCACGTTGGCGTCGGTGACGGTCAACGGACCGCCGCGGCGGTAGCAGGCAGGGCCGGGGTCGGCGCCGGCGGAATCGGGGCCGACGCGATAGCGCTGACCGTCGAAGTGCAGGATCGAGCCGCCGCCCGCGGCCACTGTGTGGATGTTCATCATCGGGGCCCGCATCCGCACACCCGCCACCTGGGTGCCGAGGACGCGTTCCAGCTCGCCCGCGCAGTGCGACACGTCGGTGGAGGTGCCGCCCATGTCGAAGCCGACGACACGGTCGTACCCGGCCTGCCGGGAGGCGCGCACCATGCCGACGACTCCGCCGGCCGGGCCGGAGAGCACGGCGTCCTTTCCCCGGAAGTGGCCGGCCTCCCGGAGCCCGCCGTTGGACTGCATGAACATCAGCCGGACGCCCCGCAGTTCGGCGGCCACCTCGTCCACGTAACGGCGCAGGATCGGCGACAGGTACGCGTCGACCACGGTGGTGTCGCCCCGAGGCACCAGTTTGATCAGCGGGCTGACCTCGTGGGAGCAGCTGACCTGGCCGAAGCCGGCCTCGCGTGCCGCCGCCGCGACGGCCCGCTCGTGGGCGGGATGGCGGTAGCCGTGCAGCAGGACGACGGCGACGCTCCGCAGACCGTCCCGGCGGGCCTCGCGCAGGGCCGCTCCGGCGGCGGCGATGTCGAGGGGGCGGACGACCGCGCCGTGCGCGTCGACGCGTTCGGGGACCTCGATGACACGCTCGTACAGCGCCTCGGGAAGTACGATCTCGCGGTCGAAGAGCCGCGGCCGGTTCTGGTAGGCGATGCGCAGCGCGTCGCGGAAGCCTTCGGTGACGACCAGCGCGGTCGGCTCTCCCTTGCGCTCCAGGAGGGCGTTGGTGGCGACCGTGGTGCCCATCTTGACGGCGGTGATCCGGTCGGCGGGCACGGGTTCGCCGGCGCTCAGGCCCAGCATGCGCCGGATGCCCTCGACGGGGGCGTCCCGGTAATGGCCCGGGTCGTGGGAGAGCAGTTTGCACGTCTCCAGGGCGCCGTCCGGTCGCCTCGCGACGACGTCGGTGAAGGTGCCGCCCCGGTCGATCCAGAACTCCCAGCGTCCGGTCACGCCCTCATTGTCCCAGGGACGTCCCTCGCAGGAGGGCCAGCGCACCCGCCGCGGCCTCACGCGAGCGCAGATCCAGCAGTCGGTCGGTGCCCGCCATCCGGTGCCGGACCTCCTGGCCCGCGAGCCGCACCAGGTCGGGCAGCAGGTCGGTGCAGCGGTCGGCGACCCAGCGGGTTCCCTTGGTCGCCATCCACAGCAAACTCGCGGCGGGGTCCGGTCCGGCCCGCCGGGGGTGGTGGACGGCGCTTCGCCGTCCGCGAGGCCGCGCGAGGTCAGGAGGTCGTGGAACTCCCGGGCCAGCAGCCGGTGCCCGAGTTCGCTGGGGTGCAGCCGGTCCACGCTCCAGCAGGAGCGGTCGGCCACCCATGGGCGGCGGGCAGCGTGCAGGTGCACGGCGTCCCACCGCTCGGACAGAGCGTGCACCACCTGGTTCAGCGCGGCCATCCGGCGGCCCAGGGGGCGGGCGAGCGGCCACGGCAGCCGCAGGATGCGGCCTGGGTCCGGCAGGCAGGCGGTGAGCACCTGCGCGCCATGAGCACGCAGGTCGCCCATGACGAAGTCCAGGCGGTGGGCGACGGCCTCGATGTCGAAGCCGCCGCGCAGCGTGTCGTTGGCACCGATCACCACGGAGGCGACGCCGGGCGGCACGAGCAGCCCGGTGCTGCCGTGACCGACGAGATCGAGCGGACCGCCGGCGGCGGGGGCGATCACGGGCAGCCCGCTGGCCATCGCCTCCTGGACGGTCTGGCAGAACGTCTCGAAGGGCCCGGTGTGGACGAACACGTCGAGGGAGGCGTAGATCCGCGCGAGGTCGTGGCCGGTACGGCGGCCGAGGAACGCCGCACCCGGCAGCACCTCGCGCAGCCTTTGGGCGCTCGGGCCGTCGCCGACGACGACCACCTTCACGCCGGGCAGCCGGCAGGCACCGGCCAGCAGCTGGACGTGCTTCTCCGGGGCGAGCCGGCCGACATAGCCGACCAGTACCTCCCCCTTCGGGGCGAGTTCCCGGCGCAACGCCTCGTCGCGGTGGGCGGGGTCGAAGCGCGCGGAGTCCACGCCGCGCGGCCACAGGTGCACGCGCGGGACGCCATGCGCCTCCAGGTCGCGCCGGGACGCGCTGGACGGGGCGAGCGTGCGGTCGGCGGCCGCGTGCACGGCACGGATGCGGCGCCACGCGGCGCTCTCCCCGCGGCTCACATAGGTACGGGCGTACCCTGCCAGGTCGGTCTGGAAGACGGCGACCGCGGGGATGTGCTGCCGGGCGGCTGCGGCCATGCCGCGCACCCCGAGGACGAACGGGCTGGCGAGGTGGACGAGTTCGGCTCGGTGCGCGGCGATCGCCGCCGCGGTCCTGCGGCCGGGAAGCGCCACCCGCACCTGCGGGTAGCCGGGCAGCGGCACCGACGGCACCCGGACGACGGGGCAGGGTTCGTCGCCCCGCGGGGTCTCGTGCGGGCCGGCCGGCGCGACCACCAGCGGCTCGTGGCCTCTGCGGACCAGGTGTTCGGCCGTGCGCAGCGCGCAGTGGGCCACTCCGTTGACGTCGGGCGGGAAGGACTCCGTGACGATCGCTACTCGCATAGGGACGTTGTCGGCTCCCCTGGCGTTGTCAGGGCCACGTGGATCTTTCCCCCCGGGGAACGTGTCGTGAGCGTTGGCCCCGGAGCGGTTCTTCCGGCCGAGCGCCGCGATCCGCCGGCTCCTCGGGAGTTCGCCGGTCGCCGCGCGCGTCCGGAACAGGCGCCGGCAAGGCGGGCGAAACCGGCGGGCGTAGGCCCGGGCTCCACATCGAGGCGGCCGAAGGGACCACGCGTATCGTGACCCTGGGAACCGAGCCAGGCCCCCGGCGCCGCGAGGACCCTTCTGCCGGGCTCCCGCACCGCCGTGCTCCCGCACCGCGCCCGGCGGCGCCTCACCGGGCCGTGCGGCTAGCGCGCAGGGTCGCCCGAGCTGAGGCGGCCGCGGACGGCGGTCTGGACCTCTGCCTCCTCCGCGGGGTCCGCGGCGAGGCTGCGCAGCCGGGCCAGGACCCGGACGTCCGAGGTGGTGGCCGCTCGGGCGGCCAGCTCGCGGGTGGTCTCCTCGCAGTCCCACAGGCATTCGACGGCGAGTCCGGCGCCGAAGCTGGGGTCGGTGCGGGCCAGGGCGTGGGCGGCGACACCACGCAGTTGCGAGGAACTGGTCTCGCGGTAGATGTGGCGCAGCACGGGGGCGGCGCAGTCGATGGACAGCCGGCCGGCGCCCTCCACGAGCGCGGCCAGGCCCTCGGCGTCGGCGCCCTCGCGCTGGACGAGGCGGCGCAGCGCGCCGAGGACGCGGTCGGCGTCCTCGGCGCCGCCGCGGCACGCGAGCATGCGGGCGGCGGCCGCGCCGAGCACGTCCTCACGGGATGACCAGGCGCGGGCCCGGGTGAGGGCGGCGACGGCGCGCATCCGCTCGAAGGACTCGACGGCGGCGCGGGCGACGAGGTCGGATGCGCTGAGCGCGGCGGCCTCGATCAGGTCGAGGGCCTCGGGGTCCCGGCGGTCGCAGAGGTGGCGCAGGGCGGCCGCGCGTGCCGCCTCGGGACCGCCGCGGGCGGCCTCGAGGAGTTGTCCGCGGTCCTCCGGGCCGGCGACGGCGGCGAGGCAGCGGGCGGCGGGGGCGTCACGGTAGTGCTGTGGGTGGGCGGCAAGGCCCTCCTGGGCCCAGGCGAGCACGGCCGCCACGCTCCAGCCCGGGGTCGGCCCGGCGGGCCGCATCTGACGCTGCCACCGGTCGAAGGCGCCCTGTTCCGACGCCTTGCGCACGCGTTCGGAGACGGCGGGATCCGGATCCTCGGCCCACAACCGCCACGGCCGGGGCTCGTACGCCTCGCGAACCGAGGCGGCCAGCCGGGCCTCCCCCTCGGCGGTGCACGGGAACCGGGCGAGCACGGCCGGACCGAGCGCACGCAGCGCGTCGTCCTCGTCGCGTACGGCGAGCTCGTCCAGGGCCCATTCCCAGCAGCCCCCGGTGGCGGCGTAGCGGCGCAGCAGCAGGAGCGCGTCCCGGCGGCCGTAGCCGGCGAGGTGGCCCAGAACGGACAGGGCCAGGCCGCAGCGCTGCTCGTCGGGGCTGACGATGTCGTCGGGGTGGAAGAGGTGCTGTTCGATCCCGTCGAGAGGGCCCTCGAGCTCCGAGTACAGGCGCGCGTAATAGAGGGAGCGCGATTCCACGCGCCAGTCGTGCCGGGGGTCGCGCAGGACACACTGCTCCAGCGCGGCGAGCGCGTCGGCTCGCCGCGCCGCGAGGGCGTGCAACGTCCCGTCTCCGCGTCCTCTCTGGAGGAGGCCGAGAAGGGTGCCGCTGGGCGCTATGTCGGGGTCGAACATGAGGTCAGCATCCGGTGCGGGGGGTCGGTTGGCAAAGGGATTTTCCGTTGCCGGCTGCGAGGTATCTTCGCAGATCGCCCCGGGTTCAAACCCTGCGCACGGCACCCGGGCGGCCCGCGGGCGCCCTCGCGGGCGGAGTCCCGCAGCTCACCCGGACCCAGGCATTCCGCCGCGTGGCCCGAGGCGGGGGGTGCCGCAGGCTCCTGGCATATGCCAGAAGCACCACCGGATCGGGTATCGCGGAAACCCTTACAGGCCATCACTCCTTGTGCAAGAGTCGTGACCGGCCCATCCGCACGGCCCCCTGGGCCCCGTGCCCGGTACGGAGACATGTTCGGAGAGCGTCATGCCGCCGCCTTTGCATGAGGATCGCGCCACCGCCTCGCCTGAGCCAGGCGCCGTGGACGCGCTCATCTCCCAGACCCGCCAGCTGCGCGGCAAGGTCGACGCCGTACGCCGCGAAGCCGCCGCCGAGGACGAGGACGACCCGCAGCTGCGCTGGCAGCGCGCGTTGTGCGATCTCGCGGTCCACCAGCTGGACGATCTGGGCGCGCACCTCGGGCAGCTGCGGGACGGCCTCCCCGCCGCCGGAGAGGCCCCGGCCCCCGCTCCCCCGCCGCCGCCTGTCCCCGGGCGCGCCCTCGGCCGGGCCGGCAGCGCCGAGTGGGACCTGGTCACGGACGGCGTCCACTGGACGGAGGAGCTCTACCGCATCTTCGGACGCACCCGTGAGGACGGGCCGCTGACCCTGGACGAACTACCCTCCTGGCTGTTCGCCGAGGACCAGCAGACCCTGACCGCCTCGGTCACCGGCTGCCTGGTGGACGCCCGGCCCATCGACTGCGAGTTCCGCATCGTCCGCCCGGACGGCGCCGTCCGCACGGTGCACATGGTGGGAGAGCCGGTGCTCGACGCCGCCGGCGCCACCGCCGCGATGTGGGCGGTGCTCCGCGACGTCAGCGAACTGCGCCGCAGCCAGCGCACCCTGCGGGAGACCGGTGACTCGGTGCAGCGCGAGCGGCAGACCGCGCAGGCCGAGCGCCGACTGGCGGTCGAGCTGCAGCAATCCGTGCTGCCGCCGTGGCGCGGTTCCCTGTCGTTCCCGCGGGACGGCGGCCCCACCACCGTCGACCTCGCCGCCCACTACCTCCCCTCCTCGACCGTCGCCCTCATGGGCGGCGACTGGTACGACGCCCTGCAGCTGCCCGACGGCACGGCTCTGCTCACCGTGGGCGACCTCACCGGGCACGGGGTCGCCGCCGCCTCCGGCATGGCCATGCTGCTCGGCGCGCTGCGGGGGATGGCGATGACGGGGCTGGACCCTGCCCCGCTGCTCGGCGGGCTCAACCAGGTGCTGGACAGCTCCGCGCAGCCCTCGCTGGGCAGCGCCCTGTGCTGCCGCTACCGCCCCGAGGACCGCTCTCTGGTGTGGGCACAGGCAGGGCACCCCGCCCCGCTGCTGTTCCGCGACGGGACGGGGCGGTTGCTCGACGCACCCGAGGGGATGCTGCTGGGAGCCACATCGGGCGCCCGCTACGGCCAGGCCACCGAGCTGCTGCACCCCGGCGACCTGCTGCTGCTCCACACGGACGGCCTGCTGCCGGGCCGTACCGCGGCGGCCACCGACCCGGCCGCCGCGGTACGGCGTCTACTGGATCTCGGCCCGAGGTTCGCCGCAGCCCGTACCCCGCAGGAATGTGTGCGCATCGTGGTGGAGGAGTTCGGCACCCCCGAGCGCGAGGACGACGCCTGTGTGCTCGTCGCCAGGTTCCACTGAGGGTGCCGCTGCTCCCGTGCGTCGGCTGGACCACCGGGCGACCGCCGGACGACGGGCGGCCACCGACCGACGGCACCGGTGAGCGACCACCGGCCACCGCGTGAAGCCGCGCCATGGGCGGGCAGGGCGTCGACCGCAGTCGTGTCGACCCCACAAGGTGACCGACGTCAGAGTCACATTATCGACATGTCGATGTGTCGACTGATGCGTCGGCTGCGTCGGCATGCACAAGGGAAGGACACCAGGGGAAGTCGGCTCATTCGGCGTTGAGTCGGCTGATCCCGCTCATGGATGTCCCCGTCGTCGGCGGTGTCGTCCGCAGCGTCCGCGCTTCCCGCGGAGCTCCGCTCAGATCAGAGTGCGGCGCCCGGGCGCCTGGGGCCGCTCGGCATCGCGATCTCGATCTCCTCACGCAAGTCCTCGATCTTGGTGAAGCCGGAGTAGCGGGCCGTCAGCCGGTACATCTCCCGGAGCCGGTCCCAGGTACGCAGCGACGAGTTCTCCCCTATGCTCAGCAGCGCCAGTCGCGCGTAGCGGTCCGCCTGCTCCGGGTCGTCGGCGATGAAGCATGCCGAGGCCAATGAGATGTAGTCGAAGATGCTGGACCGGTCGCGGCCCTGGCCTCGCAGTTCCAGGGCCTGCTTGGCGTGGTGCTGTGCTGTCCGGGCAGCCGTCGGTTCGTGCTCGGCGAGGGTGCGGTACGCGAGCGCCTGCATCCCGTGCAGATCGGCCTCGTCGAACATCTGCATCCAGCTCGGCGGCGGCACGTCCCCGCGGTCCGCGGCGAAGAGGTCCTCGGCCTTGCCCAGGGTGCGGCGCATCGCCTGTCCCTGCCCCATGGAGGCCTGCGCCCACGCCTCGATGGTGCTGAGCATGGCCCGGGTGCGCGGCAACGTCTCCTGCCCGGAGCCGGACTGCGCCAGCTTCATCAGATCCAGCGCGTCGTCCGGCCGTCCCAGGTGGACCATCTGGCGGGCGGCGCGGGAGAGCGCCTCTCCGGCCCTGGGCCGGTCGCCGCCCTCCCGGGCGGCGTGCGCCGCGATGACGAAGTACTTCTGGGCGGTGGGCTCCAGGCCCACGTCGTGGGACATCCAGCCCGCCAGGACGGCGAGGTTGGCCGCCACTCCCCAGAGCCTTCGCTGCAAGTGCTGCGGGTGGCGGTAGGCGAGCATGCCGCCCACCTCGTTGAGTTGTCCGACGACCGCCTTGCGCTGCAGCCCGCCGCCGCGGGAGGCGTCCCAGGCGCGGAACACCTCGACCGAGCGCTCCAGCGCCTCGATCTCCTGGGAGCCGACGGGGGCCGCTTCGTAGAGGTCATGGGAGGCCGCGTCGGCGGTGAAGGGGGCGTTGGTGGTGGGGGCGTCGGCCGCGAGCACCGGATCGGTGTGCAGCCAGTCGTACATGGCGCCGCTGAGTGCGGAACCGGCGGCAAGCGCGGCTCCCGCGCCCACCAGACCGCGTCGGTTGAGCATGAGGTCCATTCCCGTGAATTCGGTGAGGACCGCGGCTGTTCGCTCCGGTGGCCAGGGCAGTCCGTCGGCGCTGACGGCCTGCTTCCTTCCCGTACGCCGATGCCGGCCGAACCCGAGATCCTCGATGGTTACGACACGGCCGAGACGCTCGGTGAACAGGGCCGCCAGCACGGTGGGCACGGGTTCGCGGGGGGATTCACCGGTCTCGATCCAGCGACGCACGCGCGAGGTGTCCGTCGCCAGCTGCGGGTGGCCCATGGCCGCCGCCTGCCGGTTGACGAGTCGCGCGAGCTCTCCCTTGGACCATCCGGTGAGTGCGAACAGGTCCGCTAGCCGTGCGTTGGCTTCCTTGTTCATCCAAGCCCCCAGGTTCCTCGGCACTGTTGACACTAACGGCCGGTCAGCGCCGCCGCGAGCATTCGCCAGGGTTCGCCAGGGTTCGCCAGATGGTCTGCCACCCGCATGGGGTGGTCAAGTAGGAAAGCGCCACCCGGCCCGGCACTTGCCGGCTCGCGAACGGTCGCACGCGGACGACTTCCGAAAGACGCCGATCGGCGTCGAACGGATCGAGAGCCATGTGCGGACAGTACGCGAGGGGCGTACGGCGCGTGGACGCTCCGGACCGCCGGCCCGGACCCGCATTCCCCAGGATGCGGGTCCGGACGCCGGTTCCGGCTCCGGCTCGTCCACGCGCCGGCCCTGCCACCTCGTCAGGAGCTCGTTGGCACACGAAGGGATCTGTCTCCCGCTATGTATTCAGCATCGTCCTCCGTGTCCGCACCGCCCCGGCCGACCCAGCTCCCGGGGTTCTCCGGGACCGGCACCGCCATACGCCCCCGCCCGGTGCTGCCCGCGCCGCGCAGGGCAGCGCCGGGGACCTCCCATCCGCTCAGCGGGAGGCTCGACGTGACCGGCCCCCAAGGCGCGCAGCTGCGTTCGGCCATCGCCTCGGTGCAGCGCATCTGTCCTGAGTTCGCTCCCGCCCAGATCCTGCGGCGCAGCGGCCGCTCGGTGCTCCTGGTCGGCACCTCGGGCCGCGCGCCGGCGGTCGCCAAGTGCCTCCTGGACCACTCTCCCGCCTGGGTGGAGCGGTACCGGCACGAGATCGCCGCGTACCGGGCTTTCGTACGGCACCGTCCGCCGGTCAGGGCACCGCGGCTGATCGCCGCCGACCCCGAGAGCTGCACGCTCGTCCTGGACCGCGTGCCCGGACGGGTGGCGGCCCTGCAGCGGCATCCCTCCGAAGCCCCGCCGCGGACCGACGTACGGATGGCACTCAGCGCGATCTCCCGGATCAACGCGTGGCGTCCGCCGGCCGGGGTCTTCGACGCCCCGATCGACTACACGGCACGGCTCTCGCGCTACCACGAGCTGGGGCTGCTCACCGACCGCGACATGGGAGACCTGCAGAAGCTGCTGCACGGACTGGCGCACGCGCAGGGCCAGTTCAACCACGGTGACGCGCTGCTCTCCAACCTGCTTCTCTCCCCGGCAGGTCCGGTCCTGGTCGACTGGGAGCACGCCGGCTGGTATCTGCCGGGCTACGACCTGGCGGTGCTCTGGATGATCCTGGGCGACGACCCGGTCGCCCGGCGGCAGATCAGCCAGATGGCGCAGTCCGCGGGCCCCACCGCACGGGACGCCTTCCTGGTCAATCTGATGCTGGTGGTCACCCGCGAGATCCGCACCTATGAGACGGCCGTGCAGCGCACGATGCGCAGCGCCGTCCCGGCGGGTCCGGGCACGGCCGAGGCCGGTGAGGAGCAGCGGCTGCTGCTGCGCCGGCTGCACGATGACGCGGGCCTCGCCCGGCGGGCCGTCAGGGCGGCCGTCGGCACACGATGAGCTTCCACCGGACCCGGACGCGGCGGCGCAGCGACGGGGCCGGTGCGCGGTGGAGGACGGGGCGCCGCGGTGCCGCAGCACCAGGGGTGGAGGGAGAACCCTGTCGGCGCCATCGTGGGGCCGCCCGGCGTCGAAACCGCGGCACACGGAGGACGGCGGGACAGGAGGTCGGCAGGACGGCACCGCCGACGGCCCGGTCCCGCCGACGACTTGGTCGGCGCGCTCACGTGCCCGGGCCACGTACGCTGTGGCCCGCCGGCTCCCGCGCCGAAGCCGTCCCCGTGCCACACGGGGGTCCCGACGACGCCGTGACGGACTCCAGCCTCTCCCTGGCGGAGAACGGCCACCGGCACCAGCACCGGCGTCCACCCGGCGAGGAACCGCCCCCGCGACGCCCCGGACGCCTGCTCAGAAGGTGATCCGACGCCTCGGCCGGAAGCCCTGGCGCCGTCGTCGGTCGAGGGCGCGCCGCGCTGCCGCCCTACCCTGCTCACCCTGCCTGCCGCCGTGGGCGGCTGTCCGGCCGGACGGGATCCGCCCGGGCCGCGGTCAGCCCTGCTGGAACATCTCCGCGGGGAGGGGCTTGAGCAACTGGTAGAGGTCGTCGGTGATCGGGCGGTCCCAGGTCGCGATGGTGACCAGGACGCCGTCGCTGCGGTCGAACTGGGTGCAGGCGATGCGCCCCTCCGAGAGCTTCACCTTGCGCACGATCAGCAGGTTGTCCCCGTGCATGACCGGGGTGTCCTCGGTGCCGACGACCTCCACCGGCTCGTCGTTGCCGAGGGCCAGCAGCAGCTGCGCGATCTCGAAGGGGACCTGTCCCTCTTCGAGATCGCGGGCGGGCGAGCCCTCGGGCAGGTTGCCGATCAGCATGGCGGGCCCACGCCCGCCGAAGAGGTCGTAGCGCAGGAAGATGCCCTGGCAGCTGCCGTCCTCACCGGGCAGCAGCCCGGCGCCGAGTTCGCCCGGCCAGTCACCCGGGTCCATGGCCAGGACGTCGAATTCCGGCCCTGTGGGCGTTGCGGCGTTGCGGCGGCGGAGGAAGGACATGGGCCCATCGTACGGTCCCCCGGCCACCCGTGTGCCCGGGGTCGCGTCGCTACTGCGCCAGGGCCTTGGCGAGGCCCGCCCGGTCGGTGCCGATCTTGCGGTAGACGGCGGAGAGCAGACGGGTGACGCTCTCCACGTCGGTGTCCAGGGCCGTCGCTATCTCCTCGTCGTCCTCACCACGGGCGGCTCGTGAGGCGGCCGCCCGCTCCTGGGCGGTGAGGGCGTCGGTCTCCGTCGTACGGAGCCTGCGCGGGCGCAGTCCGGCGGCGGCGAGTTCGTCGCGCGCGCGTTCGGCAAGTGTGTCCGCGCCGCAGTTGACTGCCGTCTCCAGACCCCGGTAGAGCTGATCGGCCGCCTCCTGGAGCCGGGCCTCACGACGCAGTGCGGCGCCATGGTCGACCAGGGTCAGGGCCAGCTCGTAGCCGGCGGGCGAGCGCTCCAGGTAGGCGACCGCCTCGTGCAGCAGTTTGAGCCGGTCGCTCTCCGCGGCCACCTCGGCGGCGACCCGCAGCGCCTGGCCGATCGCGGACGCGGTGCCGTACTGGCGGGCGCGCTCGACGGCGGAAGCGGCGGTGGCGCGGGCCCGCTCGGGGGTGTCCCGGGCCTCGGCGAGGGCGAGGTGGAGCTGCCACGGCGACCATGCGGGGTTGCGCATGCCCCGGGGGTCGAGCCGGCGGCCGCAGGCCTCGAGCTGGGCGATGGCGTCGTTGACCATGCCGCGGGCGAGCAGCAGCTCGCCGTAGACGGTCTGTGCGTCCGGGAAGGTGACGGCCGCCGGGAACGGCTCGCAGAAGTCGTACTCCTCGGCGAGGGCCGTGGCCTCGCGGACCCGTCCGCGGGCGAGCAGGATCTGGACGAGGATCGCCACGGTGTACCAGACGACCGGGGTGCCGCGGCCGACACGGTCGGCGAGCCGCAGGCCGTCGCGGGCGAAGTCCTCGGCCTCAGCGAGCCGGCCGCGGCGGTAACGCACGTACCCCAGCAGGGAGTAGCCGAAGGCGAGGTGGGCGCCGCGCCATCCCTGGCGCTCGTAGTCGCCGATGCCGGCGGCGAAGAGCTCCTCGGCGCGGCCGGGCCGGTCGGCGTACATGTACGTCATCGCCACGAGGACCGGGACCTCGAAGCCGAAGTCCTCGTGGGCCCAGGGCAGGCCGCCCCGCAGGGCGCGGTCGGAGTGGCGCAGCGCGGTCTCGGCGGGCTCGGCGCGCAGGGTGGCGTCCCAGGCCCTCAGGCCGATGATGTAGCGCTCCGTCAGGTCGCGTCCGGACAGCCGGTCGGCGAGGCGGGCCAGCCGGCGGGAGCGGGCCGGGGAGTCGGGTTCGTCGGAGCGGAAGGCGTCCCACATGAACTGCTCTTCCTGCATCCGCAGCCGGGTACGCGCGTTGGTGGCGGTGCGGGCGGCCTGCCCCACGGTGTCCGCCGCCTCGCCAAGCCGGTCGGAGTGGGCCAGCGCCTGGGAGAGCCGGTAGGTGATCGCGTCGCGCAGCGTCGGATCGATGACCGGCTCCTCGAGCGCGGCGCGCAGGTGGTTGACGGTGGTGGCCGGTTCGGTCAGCAGGGAGGAGCAGCCCAGTTCGAAGAGGACGGCCGCCCGGTCCTCGAACGGGGGAGGCTCGCGCAGCGCCCGCGCGAGGTAGCGGCGGGCCGCGTCGGGGGCGCCGGCCCGGGCGGTGTCCCGGGCGGCCCGGCGGAGCTGCGAGACGGTCCAGGGGTCGCCCTCGGGGTGGGTCTCCAGCAGGTGGCGGGCGGCGGCGGAGGGGCCGAGCCCGGCGTTCACCACGGCGTTGGCGGCCTGGCCGTGCAGGGCGACCCGGACGGCGTCGGGGATCGCCCGGTAGACAGCCGTGGCGATGAGAGGGTGCACGAACTCCAGCACCTCGCTGCCGGTGAGGATGCGTGCCTCGCGCAGCCGGTCGGCCGCGTCGGCGGCCTCCTCCCCGCCCAGGCCCGCCACGCTCGCCGCGATCGCCGGCGAGATGGACGTGCCGAGGACGGCGGCGGCCCACGCCATGCGGACGGTGGAGGGCCCCAGGCGCTGGAGGCGGGCGATGAGTCCGCTGCCCTTGGCGTCGGCCGCGAGGTCGCGCAGGAGGTGCACGCTGGACTCGTCGGGCCGCAGTCCGCGGTCGACGACCTTGGCGGTGAGCTCCACGACCTCGAAGGGGTTGCCGGCGGTGACGGCCCAGGCCTCGCGGCAGAAGGCCTCGTCGGCGTGCTCGCCGACGCTCTCCCGGACGAGCCGGCCGATGGCGGCGGCACTGAGCGGTTCCAGGCCGAGCGGACGCGTGCCGGAGCGGTCGGGCAGCCCGCGGAACGCCTCGGCGTGGGCGGGGAGTTCGTCGGGGCGGTAGGCCACGACGACGAGCATCGGCAGCTCCTCGGCGCGGGGCGCGAAGGCGGCCAGCCAGCGCAGGGACTCGGCATCGGCCCAGTGGGCGTCGTCGAGCACGAGGACCACGGGGGAACGGCGGACGGCGATGTCGGTGAGCACCCAGTCCAGTCCGTCCGCGAGCCCCTGCGGGTCAGGGGGCGCGCCCTCGCCGTCGGTGCACAGCCCCAGAGCGGGGCCGACGATGCCGTACCAGCTGCCCAGGGTCGAGCGCAGCGCCGCGTCGCCGGCTCCGGCGAGCTGGGGCTGGAGCAGCTGGCGGGCGACGTGGAAGGCGACGCCCTGCTCCTGGTCGCCGCCGCGGCCGTACAGGACGGTGCAGCCGAGGGCGGCGGCCCGGCGCCGGGTCTCCGCGAGCAGGGTCGTCTTGCCGAGGCCCGCCGGCGCGGCGAAGGCGAGCACGCCACCGCGCCGGGGACCGCTGCGGGGGTGGCTCCCCGCGACCTGTATGCCGGTGAGTTCGGCCAGCGCCTCGTCGACGGCCACGAGCTCGGCCTCGCGTTCGAGGAGCGGCCGCCGGGTCTTCGGTGTGCGCCGCGTCATCCTGCACCCCCTGCGCCTGATCCGGCGCGCTCCGGGGCGCGCCGGTGATGCTCGGACACCCGTCCGATGGCACCTCAGCGTACGCCACCGGGGACACTGCGTAAGTGGATACAGGCGAACTGGCGACGGCTGTACGGAGTGCGCCAGGAATTGATCGGCTGCGCCCGGTCAGCTGCGCCCACGTGCGGGTTCACACCGCCGCGGCGCCTCGGCGCATGCCGCTGGAGAACGACTCGACGGCCCGTCGTGCGGCGCGCGGGGACATGCCGCAGTCGGGGGCACACCGCAGGAGCCCCCGCCCGGACCGGCACGTCCGGCGGCCCGCCCCCAGAGACGAGGACGGGCCGCGCTGCGTACCGGTGAGATGCCGTCAGGTGAGGTCGAACTCGCCGTCGCGCGCCCCGAGGACGAAGGCCCGCCACTCCGCCGGGGTGAAGATCAGCGAGGGCCCCTCCGGGTTCCGGCCGTCCCTCATGGCGATGTAGCCCTCGACGAAGGCGATCTGGACGTCTCCCGTACCCTGGCTGCTCGACTGCCATGTCGCGTTGGCCAGATCAAGCTGCGGCGCCTTCCCGCCCGCCAACGGCGATCCGATCGTGCTCTCGGCCACGTCCGTTCTCCTCCCGACTCCGTCGTCCGGGCCAGCCTAGCGACCGCGCCGGGGCCCGGACAGGTCATGCAAGAACCTGCCCGAACCCCGCACGGGTTCATGCCGGATTCACTCTCGGGGGTGCCACCGTCCGATCATTCGCACGCCGGAGAACGCGACGACGGCGCCCTGCGCGCTGCGGCGCCGGTTCCGCTCCTCGGTGTTCCGGTTCCCGCCGGCGCACACCGTCCGGCCAGGGGTCCCATGACGCGTCCGCGGCTTCAGCGCGGCCACCGGTCGTGATCGCCCGGGACCGGCGAGGGGCGCGCGGTGGAGCTGACGGCCACCTGGCCGGGCTGGGCTTCGCGGTGCCCGGGGGCACCACGCGGACCGTACCGACCTCGTCGCCGCCTCCACAGACCCACGACGGCCCGGTACTGTGCCGCGTTGCCCCACGCTCCTGCAGCACTTCAGGGGTGGTTCCTCACCACCGGCTCCGACCTCTTCGAGCCCGGCGTCGCCGATCTGATGGACTTCCGCACCCGCCAGCCCGCGCAGGGGCTCTCCTTCGCCGTCCGTGCGGTGGTCCGCGCGGTGGGCCTTCGACCCGCGGCCCCCGGGGCGAGTTGCCGCCCGCCCGCACGGCAGGCCCTGGCGGCGCACGGGGGCGGGCTGACCGCTGAGGGTCGGCGGCGTCGTGAGTCGGTACGACGTCCGCAGGCCGCTCGCAGCCGGGCGGCAGACCTCCCCGCACGCCGTTCCGGGCGCCCTGCCGGCTCCGGGTCGCTGCCGCCCGGTGGGCCTCGGCCGCGACCGCGTCCACGTGGACTGCATGCGGAGACCGTGATCCTCACCCCGGACGGACCAGTGCTGATCGACCGGAGCTACGCCGACACGGCGCTGACGGTCGCCATCCCGCGCGGCGGCTCCCTCGGCCCTGCAGGCAACGCCGTGCTGCGCCTCTTCCTCGCGGGGTTTCGCGGGGTTTCGCGGGCCGGGGCCACGGGCCCGGCACCCCGCAGGGCCGAGACGATCACAGCGCACCGGCCTCGTCAGGCGCGCGGGCCGCGGGCGGGGCGGCGGCCCGCCGCGCACCGGCCGGCGAAAAGGCCCTGGCATCCCGGCGCGCAGGGGGCCTGCCTAGGCTGGCACGATGACTCCCCAGGTGATCATCCTCAACGGCGGCTCCAGCTCCGGGAAGTCGGGCATCGCGCGCTGCCTGCAAGCGCTGCTGCTCCCGGAGGCGTGGCTGACCTTCGGCGCCGACACACTCGTCGACGCCCTCCCCGCCGGACTGCGGGACTCCGGGTCCGGCGGCGGCATCGGATTCGGCGCGGACGGGAGCCTATCGGTCGGCGACACCTTCCGGGCCCTGGACGAGGCCTTCGCCGTCGGCGTCGCGGCCATGGCACGGGCCGGCGCCCGGGTGGTCGTCGACGAGGTGTTCCTCGGCGGCCCCGCGTCGCAGGACCGCTGGCGGCGGGCCCTGGACGGGCTGGGGGCGCTGTGGGTCGGCGTCCGGTGCGCGCCCGAGGTGGCGGCGGGCCGGGAGACCGCCCGTGGCGACCGGATGACGGGCATGGCGGCGGCGCAGGCCGAATCGGTCCACCGCGGCGTCGTCTACGACCTCGAAGTGGACACGACGCACACCGAGTCGTGGGAGTGCGCACGGATCGTCGCCGCGCATATGTCACTCATGTGACGGGGGCGACCGCCCGCGACGGCACGGGCGGTCGTGTGCTTTCATGGCGGCATGCGCACGAACGTCTGGAACCTGGGCCCCCTGTGGCCGGGACGTCGCGCGCACCACTTCGACCAGAGCTGTCGCCGGGGCTGACCTCCGCCCCCGACCATCCCATGACGAGCGCCCGCCCCGGCGAGGCGCGTCATGCTCCCGCTCTGGAGCCCCCTGCCATGGCCCTGTACGACCGGGCGAGCGGTCCCACCCCGCTCGTCCTCCCCCAACTGCGCGCGCTCGTCCGCGGCTACGCCGCCGCCGTCGAGGCCGGGGTCCACCTCCCCGTCCACCTGCCCGACCACCGCTGGTACACCCGGCTGCACCAGGACCCCTATGTGGACGTCTGGCTGATCACGTGGCCCCGCGACACTTCCACCGAACTGCACGACCACGCGGGGTCGCTCGGCGCCCTCACCGTCGTCGGCGGCACGCTCACCGAGCACCGGTGGCTCCACGACGAGCGCGGCCCCGGCCACATCGCGACCCGCGAACTCCGCGCAGGCGGCGGCGCGGCCTTCCCGCTCGGGCACGTCCACGACGTCGTCAACGCCTCCGCCGCGCCCGCGGTGAGCGTGCACGCGTACTCGCCGCCCCTGACGGCGATGTCGTACTACGCGGTCGACGACGCGCGGTCCCTGCGGCGCACGCGTACCGTGCTGACGGACGAGCCGGAGCCCTCGGCGGTGCCCGGTGACGTCCGTCTGTCACGCGCACTGCCGTGACGGCGACCCCGTCCGCGCTCGCCCCCGGAGGCCGCCCCATGAACCCGTCCACCACCGTGAGGTCCGGCATCGACCGGCTGCTCGACCGCGCCCGGGCCCGCTTGCGGCGGGTCGGGCCCGAGGAGGCGGCGGCCGAGATCGCCGAGGGCGAAGCGCTGCTCGTCGACATCCGCCCGGCAGCCCAGCGGGCGCGGGAGGGCGAGTTCCCGAACGCCCTGGTGGTGGAGCGCAACGTCCTCGAATGGCGGCTCGACCCGCTGAGCGACGCCCGCATCCCCGAGGCCACCGGCCCGGACGTGCGCTGGATCGTGGCCTGTTCCGAGGGCTACACCTCCAGCCTCGCCGCGGCCTCGCTGCTGGACGTCGGCCTCACCCGGGCCACCGATCTCGAGGGCGGTTTCCAGGCGTGGCTGCGGGCCGGTCTGCCGGTCAAGGGCGGGTCTCCGGAAGGAACGCCCTGACCTGCGTGGAGAAGTCCGCGGGCCGCAGTTTCTCGGCAGGTGCCGGGCTTCCACGGCGCCTCCCCACCCCGGCGGAGGGGACGAGGGCCGGGGGGCCGAGCATCGCGGAGCCCCCTACGAGCCGCGGTAGCGCCCGGGCGGTACGCCCTCCGCGCCATGGTCGCGCGGGTCAGGGGCCCGTTCGGCGCGGCATGGGTGGCGCGAGGTCCGGTTCGCGGGGGCGGTAGGCCATCCGGGTGCCGCTCACGCGTCCGGGACGCCGCCGGTCGGGGCCGTTCCGGTGAGGACCGGCGGTCGGCGTGAGGGCGTCAGTGCGGGACGACGGCCACCGGGCAGGCCGCGTGGTGCAGCACCGCGTGCGCCACGGGCCCCAGGTGCGGGCCCACGCCGGCGGGGCGGTTCCGGCACCGCCCGACGACCAGCAGCGCGGCACCGGCAGCCGCGTCCACCAGAGGCTGCGCGGCGTTGCCCGCGACGACCTCCTCCACGATCTCCACCCCGGGAGCCTTCTCCCGCCACGGCAGCAGGGCGGCCTGCACCGCGTGCCGCTCCGCCGCGGAGATCTCCGCGCCGCAGGTCGGGTCCATGGCCGCCGGGACGTATCCGTAGGTCGGTGGGTACGACCAGGCGTGCACGACGCGAAGCCGCGCCCCGCGCCGCCGGGCGTCCTCCACCGCGTAGGCCATCACCTCGTCGGCGCCTTTGCGCAGGCTGAAGCCGAGCACCACCGGGCGCCGGTCGTCCCCGGCGTCCTCCTCCTGGCCCGTGCGGACGACCACGACGGGGCCTTCGGCCCGGGCCAGCGTCATCTGCCCCACGGCACCGAGGAGGAAGCCGCCGAGCCCGCTGAGCCGCTGCGAGCCGAGTGCCAGCAGTTCGCTGCGTCCCGCCTCCGCGACCAGCAGTTCGGCCGGCGGGGCGTCGGCCACGTCGGTCGTCACCGGCAGGTCCGGGTGGCGTCCGGCGAGTTCCTGTACGGCCTCGCGCACCAGCGCGTCGCCGTAGGGGTGTCCCCCGGCGTGCACCATGCGCAGCGTTACCGATCTCCGCAGAGCCTCCTGCGCCGCCCAGCACACTGCGGCGTGGCTTTCGGGCGAGCCGTCCAGGCCCACCGTGACGGGTCGGGTCATCGGCGCCTCCCTCGCCTCCACAGTAGGCGCCGTCGCCGCCCGGCGCCCCGGCGGGACGCGGCGGCCCCGCCGGCACGCGCCGGGGGACCGGGCGCATCTCGGCGGGCGGCCGGTGGTCTCCGGCACCCGTACGGGCTCACCTCTGGAAACGCGCCTGCCGTTGCAGCCGGTACGCGGACGGGTGGGTGCCGGGACCGAGGCGTCCGACCGCCTTGAGGATGTGCCCGGGGGGCAACTGCCAGCGCAGGGGAGAGGGGACCGTGCGCAGCAGCAGGCCGGTGCGCCGCAGCCGCCGCCCGGTGACGGGCGGGGCCGGGGCGGGCCGCCCGTACAGCTCGTGGGCGAAGGGCGGCAGCGCGGCGTAGGCCAGTGCGGTGGCCCGGCCCCAGGCGGCGCAGCGAAGGGGCAGCAGCGCCCGGGGCACGGACGGGCGCTGCAGGAAGGCGAAGACCTCCAACGCCTCGGGGCTGGCGGAGAGTTCGGGCCGCGTCTTACCGATGTACGCGGCGAGCGACGCGGTGTCGCCGGGTACCTCCGCCGGGTCGAGCCCCACCAGACGTGCGGCCTCGCGTTGTTCGTCGACATAGGTGTCGGCCTGCGCGTCGGAGAGGGGGAAGCCGGAGCGCCGCGCGACGTCCAGATAGGAGTCGATCTCGGCACAGTGGACCCACAGCAGCAGTGCGGGGTCGTCGACGGGGAAGTGTTCGCCGCTGTCCGGGTCCATCGCGCGGAGCCTGCGGTGGATGCCGCGGACCCGGGCGCCGGCGCGCTCGGCCTCCGCAGTGGTGCCGTAGGTGATGGTGCCGACGAAGTCCGCGGTGCGCAGCAGGCGGCCCCACGCGTCCTGGCGGAAGTCCGAGTTCTGCGTGACGCCGCGGACCGCGCGCGGGTGCAGCGCCTGCAGGTACAGCGCGCGTACGCCGGCGATCCACATCATGGGGTCGCCGTGCATCTGCCAGGTCACCGAGTCGGGCCCGAAGAGCCCGGGGTCGGCGTCGCCCATCGCGGCCTCCTGTCGCCGTGCGCCGCCGTCCCCGTCCCCGTCCGTGGCAGGCGACGGGACGGGAACGGGCGGCCGGCGGCCTGTGTCCGCCGCACCGAGGGCAGGGCCGCGAGGGGCGCCGGGACGGCCCCGCGCGGGCTCCCGCGGTGAGGCGTCAGCGGGCGGGCGCCGCGTCGGCGTCATCGCCTGGCGGGTGGGAGCGCCGTCGCTCGATGAGCGCCAGGCTGACCGCGCCGAGGACCATCAGGACCACTCCCGTCACGATCTGGTTAAGGGGCGCGAGACCGGCCCCCGGATCGTCGAAGTAGCCGAAGACGAACGGCGAGACGATCAGGCACGCGCCGCACACGATGGTGATGACGTCGCTGCCGGGCCCCCGGGTCCGGGCCACGCGGGCGATCGCGTTGAGCAGGATGATGGTCGAGAAGACGAGGTCGACGAGGCGTACGTCGTTGCCGATGGGCGTGTTGGGATACGCCAGCGCCCAGCCGGCGCAGAACAGCCAACCGCCGATCAGCAGCAGGGGCGCCGTGAACAGCGAGTCGCGGAGGTCGGCCGGTGGGGTCGGGTCGTGGCCCGCCCTCTGGACCCGGGTGTCGGGACGCTGAGCCAGGGACATGGTGCCCTCCCGCGGTGGGAGCCGCGTCGCCCGGCGCCCGGCGCACTCCTCGCGGCGCCTGTCGGCGGGGAACACACCCGCGTCCGCCCCGGGCGACAGGCCGGAGTGTGGACCCATCCATTTTAGGCCGGTTGTGCGGTTCGTCCCGCTCAGGCCCAGATCGCCTGGGCGACCGCCGCTCCGGTGAAGGCCGCGCCGGCCCCGGTGATCACGCTGGCGACGACGTTCGCGACGGCGAAGAACCGCGCCCCGGTCTCCGCCAGCCGCAGGGTCTCGTAGGAGAAGGTCGAGTAGGTGGTGAGCGCCCCGCAGAAGCCGGTGCCGATCAGGAGCTGCGTCGAGTGGGAGGCCGCGCCGTAGGTGACGGCTCCGGCCAGCAGTCCCAGGACGAGGCAGCCGGCCAGATTGACCGTGAACGTTCCCCAGGGGAACACCGTGTCATGCCGGGCCTGGACGGCGCGGTCCGTGAGGTAGCGCAGCGGCGCCCCGACCACGGCCCCGGCGATGACCAGCAACCAGTTCACGCGGCGCTCCCCCGTCCCACGTAGCGGATGACCTCGACCTCGTCGAGAGTGACCAGCCCTTCGGTGACCAGCTCGTCGAGCTGCGGCAGGAAGTCGCGGACGCGGTCTTCGTGGTCGACGATGACGACCGCCACCGGCAGGTTGTCGGTCAGCGAGAGCAGCCGGCTGGTGTGGATCAGCGAGGAGGCCCCGAAGCCCTCGATCCCGTGGAAGACGCTGGCACCTGCCAGGCCGGCCTCGTGGGCGCGGCGGGTGATCTCGGAGCACAGCGGCTTGTGGTTCCAGGTGTCGTTGTCGCCGACCAGGATCGTCAGCCGCATCGCGGTGCCGTGCAGCCCTGTCATGTCTGCCTCCATCCGATCAGGCGGCGGGCCGTGTGCGCCGCACCCCACACCGCGGCCAGCGCCATCAGCGGCGTGGCGGCGAGGTAGGCCAGCGCGGCGCCCGCGTGACCGCCCTGGACCAGGCCGTGGATGTCGACGGCGTAGGTGGAGAAGGTGGTGAAGCCGCCGAGCACACCGGTGCCGAAGAACGGGCGGACGAGGCGGTGCGGGGACCACATCTCGGTGATGACCACCATGAACACGCCGATCACGGCGCAGCCGAGCGCGTTGACGCCGAAGGTGGTCCAGGGGAAGGCGCCGGGCGCGGTGGGCCACAGCAGGCCCGCGCCGTAGCGCGCGCAGGCTCCCAGGGCGCCGCCCGCCGCGACCGCGGCCACGACGGGCGTCTGTTCGCGCGCCCGCGCGCGTCGCGGCACGGGCGGCTGGAGTTCGGCGTCGGGAGTCGCGGGCTCGGTCATCGCGGTGCGGGGGGCTGGTGAGGTCATGCTTCTCCCACTCGTGCGGCGCCCTTCCGCGGGCGCGCTCCGTCACAAGTAGGGACCGTTGGCGGTGGTTCACACCGCGGTTCGGGTACGGCGGGCCCCACCGCCGCGCGGCGGCCGCCGGGGGCCACCGCTGCGTTCAGCATACTCCGGGTGGGACTCTCAGCTCCGACCCGGACGAGAGGCGGAAGCGGCGATGACGACCGGCCGGGACGTGGTCGAGATCCTCGACCTGCTGCGCAGGACCGGGGCGCGGGTCTGGGTCGGCGGGGGCTGGGGGAGCGACGCCCTGCTGGGGAGGCGGACCCGCGACCACCGGACCTGACCTCATGCACCGCCGGGACCAGGAGCACGCCGTGGTCGCGGCGCTGGCCGAGGCCGGCTTCACCGAGGCCCACGACCAGCGGCCGGTGCGCTTCGCCGTCACCGATCCCCGGGGCCGCGAACTCGACCTGCCCCCCCGGTCTTCGCCGCCGACGGGAGCACGGTACAGGCGTCACCGGAGGCGGGGCGCCCCTTCCTCCACCCGGCCGGCTGCTTCGTCACCGGCGAGGTCGAACGGACCCCGGTTCCCTGCCTGTCGGCCGAGCAGGGGTACGTCCAGCAGGGGTGCGAGCCGACCGGCCGGGACCGCCACGACATGCGGATGGCCGCGAGGCCTTCGGCCTCCCGTCCCACTTCGCAGGCCGCCCCCCGGCGGCCCCTCGGCACGGTACGCACTCCTTGCCGCGCTCCGGTCGTGTTCCCGGCCCGCGGCCGGCCTCAGCGGTGGGGCACGAAGCGCACCGGGAGCCCCGGTGCGGCCTGGGCGGCAGCCGCCAGGGCCCGCTCGGGGACGACACCGATGACGGGGTAGCCGCCGGTGGTGGGCGAGTCGGCGAGGAAGACCACCGGCCTTCCCTCGGGCGGCACCTGGACGGCGCCCACGACCATGCCCTCGCTCGGCAGTTCTCGGTGCACGGCGCGTTCGAGCACGGGTCCCGTGGTGCGCAGCGCGATGCGGTTGCTGCGGTCCGAGACGTGGAAGCGGCCTGTCGCGAGGGTGCGGACGGCGGCGGCGGTGAACCAGTCGTCGCGCGGCCCGAGCCGCAGCGGCAGCACGAGTTCGCGCGGCGGACCGGCGTGCGGGGCGAGGTCGGCGCGGCCGGGTCGCCCGGGCGCCGGCCCCAGCGGCAGCACGTCCCCGTCCCTCAGCGGCGCGGGCCCGAGCCCCGAGAGGAGGTCGGTGGAGCGGCTGCCGAGCACTGGGGGGACGGCGACTCCCCCGGCGGCCGCGAGGTAGCTGCGCACGCCCCGCGTGGCGGCCCCGACCTCGAGCACCGCGCCGGCCGGCAGCCGCACGGCGGCGCCCCATGGGGCGGGGCGGCCGTCCACCACGACCGGCGCCGGCGCGCCGGTGACCGCAACGACGGCGGGACGGAGGGCCCGGACGGCGACCCCGGTCAGCGTGGTCTCCAGGGTCGCGGCGCCGTCGGCGTTGCCCACCAGGCGGTTCGCGAGCCGGTGCGCGGGCCCGTCCAGGGCCCCGGAACGGGCGACGCCGAGGGCGGCGTGCCCGTGCCGCCCGAGGTCCTGGACGGTGGTCAGCGCGCCGGCCCTGACGACCCTCAGCTCGCCCGCGCTCATGCGCCGGTCCCGTCCGGCGCGGGGACGAAGCGCACCCGGGTGCCGGGCGCGAGCAGCGCGGCCGGTTCGCGGTCGAGGTCCCACAGGCGAACGGAGGTGGTCCCGATGAGGTGCCAGCCGCCGGGTGAACTCCTCGGGTAGATGCCGGTGTAGCGGCCCGCGACGGCCACCGAGCCGGCGGGCACCGAGGTGCGCGGCTCGGCCCGGCGCGGTATGCCGTACCGTTCGCCGAGCCCGGTCATGTAGGCGAAGCCCGGGGCGAAACCGCAGAAGGCGACCCGGTGTTCGGTGCCGCTGTGCACGACCGCCACGTCCTGCTCCGGCACGCCCCACCGCTCGGCCACCACCGCGAGGTCGGGCCCGTCGTAGCGGACGGGGATCTCCACGAGCGGCCCGATTCCCGCCGCCCTGGCCGTGACGGACCAACCGCGCAACCCGGCGCTGAGCGCGGCGGCGTCGGCCACCCCCGACAGCAGCACGGTGCGCTCGCCGGGAACGATCTCGCGCACCGGCCCGAGGGTGCCGTCGCCGCGGCGGCGCAGGAGCTCGGCGTGCCAGGACCACGCCTCTTCGGGGCTGGGCAGGTCGATCAGGAGCGCGTCCTCGCCGACCCTGAGGACCCTCATGCGAACGCCGCCAGCCGCACCCCCGCGGCCTCGAGCGCCGACCGCACCCGCAGGGCGGTGGCGACGGCGTCCGGGGAGTCGCCGTGCAGGCACAGCGACCGTGCCCGGACCGCGACCCGTTCACCGGTCAGTGCGGTGGCGACACCGTCGCGGGCGAGGGCGACCGCCTGCCGGGCGACCTGGTGGGGGTCGGCTATGAGCGCGCCCGTGGTGCCGCGCGGGACGAGTGTGCCGGCGGCGGTGTAGGCCCGGTCGGCGAAGGCCTCGCCCACCACGTCCAGCCCGGCCCGCAGGGCCGCGCGCTCCATCGCCGATCCGGGCAGGCAGAGCACCGGCAGGGCCGGGTCTGCCAGCCGGGTGCCCGCGGCGACGGCGGCTGCCTGCTCGTCGTCCACGACGACCTTGTTGTAGAGGGCCCCGTGCGGTTTCACGTAGGCCACCCGGGCACCGGCGGCGCGGGCGAAGACCTCCAGGGCGCCGATCTGGTACGTGATCTCGTCGGCCAGCTCGTCGGCGGGCACCTCCATCGCCCGCCGGCCGAATCCCGCGAGGTCGCGGTAGGAGACCTGGGCGCCGATGCGCACCCCGCGCGCTGCCGCGGAGTCGCACACCCGGCGCATGATGCCGGGGTCGCCCGCGTGGAAGCCGCAGGCGACGTTGGCGCTGGTCACGACGGACAGCAGCGCGTCGTCGTCGGTGAGGACCCACCGGCCGTAGCCCTCCCCCAGATCCGCGTTGAGGTCGATCAGGAGATCTGTCATGGGCAGGGCGGGCTCCTCGGGAAAGTCGGCGTCCGGCCGGACGAGGCGGGCCGCGGTGTCCGGCGGGCCGTGGCGAACGGTCGGCGCCGATCACCGTAGATTCCCGGCGCACGATCCGACAAGCCTGGAGGACGGCCGCCCGGCCCCGTACACCGCGACCCCGGCCGAAGCTCCGTGCACGGCGCGCAGGAGACGGATGCGTCATCGGGACTGCCCAGAACGCGGCGGATTTGTAGGCTGATGTGACAGCGCAGCACCGCCAGACCCAGCCTTTGGACGGAGCCGTTCGATGAAGATGCTGATCAATGTCCCGGAGACCGTGGTGGCCGACGCGCTGCGGGGGCTCGCGGCCGCACACCCGGAGCTGACCGTCGACGTGGAGAACCGGGTGGTCGTGCGCCGGGACGCGCCGGTCGCGGGGAAGGTCGGACTGGTCTCCGGGGGCGGGTCGGGGCACGAGCCGCTGCACGGCGGTTTCGTGGGACGCGGGATGCTGGACGCCGCGTGCCCCGGCGAGGTTTTCACCTCCCCGGTTCCGGACCAGATGGTGCGGGCCGCCGCGGCGGTGGACAGCGGGGCCGGGGTGCTGTTCATCGTGAAGAACTACACCGGTGACGTGCTGAACTTCGACATGGCCGCCGAGCTGGCCGAGGACGAGGGGATCACGGTCGCCAAGGTCCTGGTCAACGACGACGTCGCCGTGACCGACAGCCTCTACACGGCGGGACGGCGCGGCACCGGCGCCACGCTCTTCGTGGAGAAGATCGCGGGCGCGCTCGCCGAGCAGGGGGCGCCGCTGGAGCGGGTCGAGGCCGTCGCCCGACGCGTCAACGAGCTCTCGCGCAGCTTCGGCGTGGCGCTGACCGCGGTCAGCACTCCGGCCAAGGGCGCTCCCACCTTCGACCTCCCGGCCGGGGAGCTGGAGCTGGGCATCGGCATCCACGGCGAGCCGGGACGGGAGCGGCGGGCCATGATGACGTCGGGCGAGATCGCCGAGGCCGCCGTCGACGCCGTCCTGGACGACCTGCACCCGCAGGGCCCGGTGCTGCTGCTGGTGAACGGCATGGGCGGGACGCCGCTGCTGGAGTTGTACGGGTTCAACGCCGAGGTCCACCGCGTGCTCGGGGCGCGCGGCGTCACGGTGGCCCGCACACTGGTCGGCAACTATGTGACGTCGCTGGACATGGCGGGTGCCTCGGTGTCCCTGTGCCAGGTGGACGAGGAACTGCTGCGGCTGTGGGACGCGCCGGTGAGCACGCCGGGCCTGCGCTGGGGCGCCTGAGCGAGGGTGAGGAGAGCGGGAGAGATGAGCGAGGCATCGTCCACCGGAGCGGGCCAGGCGATCGACGCGGCCTTCCTCCGCCGCTGGCTCACCGCCGCGGCCTCGGTGATCGAGCACGAGGCGGACCGGCTCACGGAGCTGGACTCCCCCATCGGGGACGCCGACCACGGGGCGAACATGCTGCGCGGCTTCGCCGCGGCGCGCGCCGCGGTGGACAAGGAGCCGCCGGACACTCCGGGCGGCGTGCTGGTCCTGGTCGGACGGCAGCTGATCAGTACGGTCGGCGGCGCCTCGGGCCCGTTGTACGGGACACTGCTGCGCAAGGCGGGGAAGGCCCTCGGCGACGCCCGGCAGGTCGTGCCGGAGCAGTTCGCGCAGGCGTTGCGGGACGGGGTGGACGGCGTGGCCCAGTTGGGCGGCGCCGTACAGGGCGACAAGACGATGCTGGACGCGCTGGCGCCGGCCGTGGAGGCGCTGTCCTTCGCCCTCGACAAGGGCGCCGGGCTCGCCGAGGCGCTGTCGGCGGCCGCCATCGCCGCCGACGAGGGCGCGCTGGCCACCGTGCCGATGCAGGCCCGCAAGGGGCGGGCGAGCTACCTCGGGGAGCGCAGCATCGGGCACCAGGACCCGGGCGCCACGTCCTCGGCGCTCCTGATGGGCGTCCTCGCCCGCACGGCGCAAGGAGGTGCCGCGTGACGGTCGCAGTGGTTCTGGTGTCGCACAGCGCCGAGGTCGCCGAGTCGGTCGCCGCCATGGCGGCGGGGCTGAGCGGCGCCGGCGCCAGGGTCCCGGTGGCCGCCGCGGGCGGCGCCCCGGACGGCGGACTCGGCACGGACGCCGCCAGGATCGCCGCCGCCGCGCACTCGGTGGACGAGGGCGACGGTGTCGCCGTCCTCGCGGACCTGGGCAGCGCGGTCCTGACGGTGAAGACACTGCTCGCCGACGAGGACGAGCTGCCGCCCGGCACCCGGCTGGTCGACGCGCCCTTCGTCGAGGGCGCGGTGGCCGCGGTCGTCACCGCGTCGGCGGGCGCCGATCTGGACGCGGTGGCCGCGGCGGCCCAGGACGCGTACACGTTCCGCAAGACCTGAGGGAGCCGCGGCCGCCCCCGCGGCTCAGGCGCGGCGGGCGCCGGTTCCGTACCGGCGCTCGAAGCGCTCGACGCGTCCGGCGGTGTCCAGGACGCGGGCGTTGCCTGTGTAGAAGGGGTGGCTCGCGGAGGAGGTCTCCACGTCGACCACCGGGTAGGTGTTCCCGTCCTCCCAGACGACGGTCTTGTCGCTGGTCATCGTGGAGCGGGTGAGGAAGGCGTGGTCCGCGCTGCGGTCACGGAAGACGACCGGACGGTAGGCGGGGTGGATCGAGTGCTGCACGGTGTGCTCCAGTCTGCGTCTGCGGAAGGGACGGCGGGCGGCGGCGTGCGCCGGTGTCAGCGCTCCTCGCGGAACGGCACGTGGCGGCCGACGGCCGGGTCGTACTTGCGGAGGACGAGGCGATCGGGGTCGTTGCGCCGGTTCTTGCGGGTCACATAGGCGGTGCCTGTGCCGGCGGTGGAACGGAGCGTGACCACCGGGCGCTGCTCACTGCGTGCCATGGGGTTCCTCTCTGCGTCCATAATGGTTTTCATTTCCTTGGACGTGGGGTTCAACGCGGAGAGGGGGGCGGCCATTCCCGGACGCCCCGTGCGGAGGCCGCAGGCGCACATCCCCGTCCCTGCCCGGGCCCGCAGGCGGCGGCGCCGCACCGCCCCTCTCCGGCGACCGGAGCCCGACGGCCTTCCCCCGTGCGCCTGTGCCCGAGCTGGGCACGTCGGAGCCCCGCACCCGCGATGACCGGCAACGGCGCGGATCCAGCCCCGCCCAGCGGTGCGCGGCCCCGCTCCCCGAACCGCCTCGCGCCCCGCCCCGTCGCGGTCGGCGACCGCCTCGTCGAGCCGCGGCGCCCCGGTCGGCTGGTTCGATGCCGGCACGCAGGGCGAGCGCCGCGGAAGGCCCGCCGCCGGCCGGAGGCACCCACGGCGCCGGCTGCGGCGTCCCCGCTCCGCCACGCTCGTGCGGCGGGGCCGCTCACCCCGCGTACGCCGGTGGGCGGTACGCCGACGGTCGCGGTGAAGTCCCGGACGAGAGGGGCCTGGTCGCAGTACCCGAGTTCCGCGGCCAGGACGGCCCAGTCGACGCAAGGGTGCGCGTGCGCGCGCTCCAGCGCCTCGTGGACGCGGTAACGGAGGATGACCCGCTTCGGGCCGACACCGACGTATGAGGCGAACAGCCGCTGGAGGGAGCGGACCGGCAAGCCCTCGGCGCGGGCGAAGCCCTCGACCCGCAGGATGCTCCGGTCGCGCCGGACGCGGTCGGCCAGAGCCGTCGCGAGGGCCGCCCGCGGGTCGTGCACGAAGGAGAGCGAGAGCAGGAACGCGTCGAGGGCGGCGACACGGGCGTCATCGTCCCGCGGGCCGACCACCGCGCCCGGCACGGTCTCGTGGCCCGGCAGTGCCTCGTCGAGCGGGACCCGCCGCCCCGTCCAGTGGGACACCGGCGCCGCGGGCGCGAACGTCCGGAAACCGCCTGGCCGGAACTGGATGCCGCAGACGTGTCCGGCAGCCTCCAGCTTCTGCGCGAACAGTCCGCGCCCGATGCCCGCGGCCTCGCCGGAGTCCAGGGCGGTGCCGTGCCGCTGGAAGACGATGTCGACCGACTGCTGGCCGGCACGGGCCGCGATCCGCGCTGGAGCCGCGCGGAGTCCTGACCCGGGCAGCGCGACGCCCCCTTCCGGCGCCGAGGCGGCGCCGGAAGGGGGCGGTGGTCAGGACGCGGTGGTCGACGCGGTGGCCTTGGAGGCCGTCGTCAGGACGCGGCGGCCAGGACCTTGGCGTCGGAGGCGATCAGGGAGGCCCGGTCGGCGGCGAGACCCTTGCCCGACTGCACCTTCGCCCAGGTAGCGAGGGTGCTGTACTGCTTCTGGGCGAGGAGCGTGGCCATGGTGCCGACCGAGGCGTCCTTGGCGCCCGAGGTGAGGATGAGGTGCGCCAGACCGGTCGCGTCGGCCCGGAGCGTGAGGACCGACGTGGCCACGGTGGTGCCACCCGGGCCGGAGGCCTCGGCGCGCAAGGTGTGCTCACCGAGGGCGAGGGTGGTCAGGTCGAGCGGGCGCCCGCCTCGACGGGACGGCCGTCGAGGGTGAGCGCCACCTTCTCCGCGTCCTGGCTCTGCACCGCCGGCACGGGCGTCTGCGCGCGGTCGAGGGTCGCGCCGGGCGCGGGCGACGTGACGGTCACCGCGGGCTTCGCGGGGGCCTGCTGGTTCTGCAGGAAGGCCTGGTTCCAACCGGCCAGCTCGGTCGGGCGGTTGGTGATGACGCCGTCTACGCCGAGCGATTCCAGCGCCTTCCAGCGGTCGGCGCCGTCGACCGTCCACACCATCACGGCCAAGCCGGCCCGGTGCAGATCCGCGACGACCGAGGGCTTCTTCGCGAGGGCGCCGTCCTCGGGGTTGTACGACGCCAGGTGCAGTTCCTTGGCGAGCGCCACCGGGTCCGCGTCCAGGGAGCTGCGCAGCAGCCCCAGGGGCAGTTCCGGAGCGAGCTCGTAGGTGTAGCGCAGGGCGTCCACCTCGAAGCTCTGCACGAAGACCCGGCCGAGCATGCCGTGCGAGCGGATCAGGTCGACGATGGTCGCGACCTCGGCCTTGGTGTGCGAACCCTTGATCTCCAGCAGCAGGTCGCCGCCCCGCGTGCGCAGATCGTCCAGCTGCGCGGCGAACGTGGGGATGCGGGCGCCGGCGTAGTGCGGCGAGAACCAGGACCCGGCGTCGAGCGCCGCGATCTGCTGCGCGGTGAGCGAGCGGATGGCGCCGGTGCCGTCGGTGGTGCGGTCGACGGTCGAGTCGTGCAGGACGTAGGGGATGCCGTCCTTGTTCGGCTGCACGTCGTTCTCGATGAAGTCGGCGCCGCCCTTGCGGGCTATCTCCTCGGAGACCAGGGTGTTCTCCGGGGCCGCGGAGGAGGCGCCGCGGTGGGCGATGACCATGAGAGGCGCGCCGGCGGGGCGGATCCAGCTCCGCGGCGGCAGTTCGGTGACCTTCAGGTCGTCGTAGGAGGCCGAGGCGTTGTTGATCACAAGGCCCTGGACGCCGTTCGCGGAACGCGCGACGCGGTTGGTGCGCATGACCTCCTTGCCGTCGAAGTACCAGACGGCGCTCGCCCCGTGGACCTCGGCGGCGATCTTGACGTCCTTGCCGGTTCCCGCTGCGAAGGGGGCCGCATGGGTGTCCGTGACGTTCCAGGTGTTGCTCGTCGTGCGCTGCGCGAACTCCAGGCCGTTGGACGCGGTGGTGCCCGTGCGCATCGTGGCTATGGACCACGGCACGGAGCCGTCGGTCGCGAGGTCGAGGCCCATCGCGGTCCAGCGGCCCGCGTCGGCCACGGTCTCGAAACGGGCCGTCACCTCGATGCGGAAGTCGCCCAGGTGCTCGCCGAAGGTGAGGCGGCTGAGCTGGCCCGAGCTCGTCGACGAGCCCCACAGACGGCCGTCCCTGACCTTCCAGTCGCCCTGCACCGCCTTGAAGCCCTGGGGCAGGGAGTCCGCGGAGAAGTCGGCGGAGACGACGACCCGGCCGGCGTCGGCCGTCGCGGCGTCATCCGCCGTGGTGGTCGTGGCGGTCGTGGCATCCGCGGCGGTGTCGGCGGAGGCGGCGCCGGCGACGCTCACGGTGGCGGCGACCAGCGCGGACGCGAGCAGCAGGGCCCTCGCGCGGAATGATGAGTGCGGCATGCGGGCGAGTCTGACGAGGCATCGCCAACATTCCCGCGCCGTACAAGGAACAGCAAGGAACGAGCACGCCACAACTTGCCTCGTCCGCCGGGTAACGCGATGACCGGCTCCCCTCGGGAGTCCGTGGGAGGCGGTCCCGACCGGGCCCCGGGCAGGCGGAACGCCTGCCGCCGGGCGGCTCCCCACAAGCGGCGGTGTGCCTGACCCGAAGCCGCCGACGGGCCCCCGGACGGCGAACCCCCGTGCGCTCAGCCCGAGAAGGCCTCGAGAATGCGCGCGGCGGCCACGGTCGGCGTCAGCGTGCCCTCGCGGACCTGCTGTTCGATCTCCGGGGTCAGCCTGCGTACCTCGGGGTGCGCCCGGAGGCGGCCCAGCAGCTCCTCGCGGACCATGCTCCAGGCCCATTCCAACTGCTGGTCACGCCGCTTGGCGGCCAGCCGCCCCGTGGACTCCAGCAGCGTGCGGTGCTGCTCCAGCCGCTCCCACAGGGGCTCCAGCCCTGTGCCCTCCAGGGCGCTGCACATCAGTACGGGCGGGGTCCACGCGGCGTCCACCGGGGTCATCATCCGCAGGGCTCCGGACAGTTCACGCGCCGCGGCGCGGGCGTCGCCTTCATGGGGCCCGTCGGCCTTGTTGACGGCGATGACGTCGGCGAGCTCGAGCACGCCCTTCTTGATGCCCTGGAGCTGGTCGCCGGTACGGGCCAGCGTCAGCAGCAGGAAGGTGTCGACCATGCCGGCGACCGCGGTCTCGGACTGTCCGACGCCCACGGTCTCCACGAGCACGACGTCGTAGCCGGCCGCCTCCACCACGACCATGGACTCCCTCGTCGCCTTGGCCACGCCGCCGAGCGTCCCGGCCGAGGGCGAGGGCCGCACGAAGGCCGAACGGTCCACCGACAGCCGCTCCATCCGGGTCTTGTCCCCCAGGATGGAGCCGCCGGTCAGCGTGGAGGACGGGTCGACGGCGAGCACCGCGACCCGGTGGCCGCGACCGGTGAGCAGGGTGCCGAAGGCGTCGACGAAGGTGGACTTGCCCACCCCCGGCACCCCGCTGACGCCGATCCTGCGGGCCCTGCCCGCGTGCGGCAGCAGTTCGGTCAGCAGCCGCTGGGCGAGCTCCCGGTGGTCGGGCCGCGACGACTCCACCAGGGTGATGGCGCGCGCGATCCAGGAACGGGAGCCGTCCAGCACGCCCTTGGCGTATGCGTCCAGGTCGATGGTGGGGGGCATGGGCTCACAGCTCGTGGCCGAGCGCGGCGGCCAGCCGCGTGACCAGGTCGTACGCCGAGTCGGGGATGACGGTGCCGGGCGGGAAGACCGCGGCGGCGCCCGCGTCGAGCAGCTCGGGGACGTCCTGCGGCGGGATGACGCCGCCGACCACGATCATGATGTCCTCCCGTCCCTCGGCCGCCAGTTCCTCGCGCAGCGCGGGCACCAGCGTGAGGTGCCCGGCCGCGAGGGAGGAGACGCCGACGATGTGCACGTCTGCCTCCACCGCCTGCCGGGCGACCTCGGCGGGGGTCTGGAAGAGCGGCCCGACGTCCACCGTGAACCCCAGGTCGGCGAAGGCGGTGGCGATCACCTTCTGCCCGCGGTCGTGGCCGTCCTGGCCCATCTTGGCGACGAGGATGCGCGGGCGGCGGCCCTCCGCGACCTCGAAGCGGTCGACCAGCGCGCGGGTGCGGTCCACGGACGGCGACTCCCCTGCCTCGTTGCGGTACACGCCGGAGATCGTACGGATCTGCCCGGCATGCCGGCCGTACACCTTCTCCAGGGCGTCGGAGATCTCGCCCACGGTGGCCTTGGCGCGGGCGGCGTCGACCGCGAGGGCCAGCAGGTTGCCCTCCAGGCCCTGGCCCGAGCCCCGCTCGGCGGCGGCGGTCAGGGCGGCGAGCGCGTCCTGGCAGGCGGCCTCGTCTCGCTCCTCGCGCAGCCGGCGCAGTTTGGCGATCTGCTGGGCGCGCACGGAGGAGTTGTCGACCTTGAGGACCTCGATCGGCTCGTCGCTGTCCACCCGGTACTTGTTGACGCCGATGACCGGCTGGCGGCCGGAGTCGATGCGCGCCTGGGTACGGGCCGCGGCCTCCTCCACTCGCATCTTGGGGATCCCCGCGTCGATCGCCCGCGCCATGCCGCCGGCCTTCTCCACCTCCTGGATGTGCTGCCAGGCGCGGCGCGCCAGGTCGTACGTCAGCCGCTCGACGTAGGCGGAGCCGCCCCACGGGTCGATGACCCGCGTGGTGCCGGACTCCTGCTGCAGCAGCAGCTGGGTGTTGCGGGCGATGCGAGCGGAGAAGTCGGTGGGCAGCGCGAGCGCCTCGTCGAGGGCGTTGGTGTGCAGCGACTGGGTGTGGCCCTGGGTGGCGGCCATGGCCTCCACGCAGGTGCGCGTGACGTTGTTGAAGACGTCCTGCGCCGTGAGCGACCAGCCGGAGGTCTGCGAATGCGTGCGCAGGGAGAGCGACTTGTCGTTTCTCGGCTCGAGCTGCCGGACGAGTTTGGCCCACAGGAGCCGGGCCGCGCGGAGCTTGGCCACCTCCATGAAGAAGTTCATGCCGATCGCCCAGAAGAACGACAGCCGCGGCGCGAAGGCGTCGACGTCCAGGCCCGCGCCGAGCCCTGCGCGCAGGTACTCCACCCCGTCGGCGAGGGTGTAGGCGAGCTCGAGGTCGGCCGTGGCCCCGGCCTCCTGGATGTGGTAGCCGGAGATGGAGATCGAGTTGTAGCGCGGCATCCTCTGCGAGGTGTACGCGAAGATGTCGGAGATGATCCGCATCGACGGGCCCGGCGGGTAGATGTAGGTGTTGCGGACCATGAACTCCTTGAGGATGTCGTTCTGGATGGTCCCCGCCAGCTTTTCCGGCGGTACGCCCTGCTCCTCCGCGGCCACGATGTAGAGCGCCAGCACCGGCAGCACCGCGCCGTTCATCGTCATCGACACGGTCATCCGGTCCAGCGGGATGCCGTCGAAGAGCTGCCGCATGTCGTAGATCGAGTCGATGGCGACGCCCGCCATGCCGACGTCGCCCGTGACGCGCGGGTGGTCGCTGTCGTAGCCGCGGTGGGTCGGCAGGTCGAAGGCGACCGACAGGCCCTTCTGGCCGGCGGCGAGATTGCGCCGGTAGAAGGCGTTGGACTCCTCGGCGGTCGAGAAGCCCGCGTACTGCCGGATCGTCCAGGGCTGGTTGACGTACATCGTCGGATAGGGGCCGCGCAGGTAGGGCGCGATGCCCGGGTAGGTGCCCAGGAAGTCCAGGCCCTCCAGGTCGCGGCCGGTGTAGAGCGGCTTGACGCCGATGCCCTCGGGCGTCTGCCACACCAGGTCCTCGGCGCCGCGGCCGGTGGTCTCCTTGACCGCGGCGCGCCACTGCTCCTCGCCGGCGCCGTTGCCGGCGCCCGGTCCCAGCTCGATCTCCGAGAAGTCCGGGATCCGCATCACGCCACTCCCATCCGGTCGAGAACGGAGGTCAGGACGGCGACCGCGTCGCCGCCCGCGCTCACATAGCCGTCGACGCCGGCCGCCGACCAGGCGGCCTCGTGCCCGCCGGGGCGGCTGGCCAGGAGCACCCGCTGCGCGCCCGCCTCCTTCAGGGCCGCGGCGACGTCCGCGGCCTGCTCCTCGTACAGCGCGTCGCTCGAGCACAGGCACGCGATCCGCGCACCGCTGCGGGTGAAGGCCTCGGCCGCTGTCGTGGCGTCGACCGTCACCGGGTCGTGGAGGGGCTCGACGCCGCCGGCCCGGAAGAGGTTGGCGGCGAAGCCGGCGCGGCCGCCGTGCGCGGCGGCGGGGCCGAGAGCGGCCAGGAAGACCTTCGGGCGGGACCCGGTCTCCGCCAGGTGGGCGTCCGAGCGCGCGCGCAGGGCCTCGAAGGCCTCGTCCCTGCGGACCTTCGGCAGGCCGCCGGAGGGGGCGGCCGGGGCCGGGTCGCGCTCGACGGGCGGCTCGGACAGCAGGGGGAACTCGCTGACTCCGGTGATGGGTTCACGGCGCTCGGCCAGGGCCCGGGCGCGCTCGGCCCAGGTCGCGGCGAGGCGGTCGGCGACCAGGCCGGAGGCGAGGGCGGCGGCCTGCCCGCCGGCGCGCTCCAGTTGCTGGAACCAGGCCCAGGCGGCCCCGGCGAGCTCGTCGGTGAGCCGCTCCACGTACCAGGAGCCGCCCGCGGGGTCGACGACCCGGGCAAGGTGGGACTCCTCCAGCAGGATCGTGGAGGTGTTGCGGGCGATGCGGCGCGCGAAGGCGTCGGGCAGGCCCAGCGCGTGGTCGAACGGGAGCACCGTGACGGAGTCCGCGCCGCCGACACCGGCGCCGAGCGTGGCGACCGTGGTGCGCAGCATGTTCACCCACGGGTCGCGCCGCGTCATCATCACCGGCGAGGTGACGGCGTGCTGGCGCTGCCCCGCCGCGGCCGCCGTCGCGCCGCACACCTCGGCGACGCGGGCCCACAGCCGGCGAGCGGCGCGCAGCTTGGCGATCGTCAGGAACTGGTCGGCGGTCGCGGCGTAGCGGAACTCCATGTGCGCGCAGGCCGCGTCGATCGGCAGTCCCGCCTCGGTGAGCGCCCGCAGATAGGCCACGCCGGTGGCGAGGGACGCGCCGAGCTCCTCGGCGGCCGAGCCGCCCGCCTCGTGGTACGGCAGGGCGTCCACGGTCAGCGCGCGCAGCCCCGGGTACTCCTCGTGGGCCCGGCGGGCGAGTTCGACGGCCGCGGCGGTGTGCGCGGCGAGCGCGTCCGCCGCACCGGTGCGGGCGACGTGCCCGAGGGGGTCGGCGCCGAGGTTGCCGCTCACGGCGCCGCGGGGCACGCCGCGTTCCTCGTACAGCGCGAGCAGCGCCTGCCCGGCCGCCTCGAAGTCCGCGCCCGCGTCGAGCACGACCGGGGCGAGGTCGAGGTAGACGCCGTCCAGGGCCGCGCCGAGCGCGGAGACCGGGAGGCCTGCGTCGCCCAGCACGAGCCACAGGGAGGTGACGCCGTTCTCCAGGTCGGCCAGCACGGCCTCGTTCGTCCGGGCCGCGTCGGGCCGCGCGTGGCGCTGGCGCAGGTCCCAGCCGCCGAGGACGCCGCCCGCCGGGGCGCGGCCCCGGGTGAAGGGCGCGAAGCCGGGCAGGCCGACGCGGTCGCCGAGAGCGTCGGTCGCGTCCGGCGCGGTGTACAGAGGGCGTGTGCTCAGGCCGTCTTCGAGGGTGGTGGACAGCGCGTCCTCCGCCGCCTGACCCGGGACGTCCTTGCCCGCCTTGCGCAGGACGCCCTCTACGAGGCGCCGCCACTGCTCGTGGGTCGCGTCCGGGAACTCGGCGGCCAGGGAAAGCCCGTCATCAGGCAGGACCGTCATGCTCAGAGGTTAATGCCCGTTAGCAGGTGAGCAGCAGGGGGCACACCTGTGACCTTGCCCATTCCGGTGCGCTCTTGATCCGTTCGGACGCGATGTCCTATCCGGGGGCACCGTCCGGCGGCCGTCGGCGCTATTCGACGGCGCGTCCGGGCGCCGCGGCGGGGGCGCCGGTCGTGGCCTCCGTGAGGTCGGCGATCTGCCGGCGCAGTTCGCGGACCTCCCGCAGCAGTTCCTCGGTCACCTCCTGGACCCGGCGGTTGTCCTCCTCGTCCTCCTGGAAGCGCGCGAGGAACCAGGCGGCGATGTTGGCGGTGACCACACCGAGCAGGGCGATGCCGGAGAGCATCAGCCCGACGGCGATGAGCCGGCCGACACCCGTGGTGGGGGCGTGGTCCCCGTAGCCCACGGTCGTCATCGTGGTGAAGGACCACCACAAGGCGTCGCCGATGGTGCGGATGTCGCCGTGCGGGGAGCCGCGCTCGGCCTCGAGGACGGCGACCGACCCGAACGCCAGCAGGCCGAGCACCGCACCGACGACATAGGTCGTCAGGCGCACCTGAGCCGCCGGCCGTACCCGCTGGCCGACCAGGAAGAGCGCGGACACCAGCCGCAGCAGGCGCAGCGGCTGGAGCAGCGGGAGGACGACCACGGCCAGGCTGAGCGGCTGCTGCTTGACGAACTCCCACCGCCGCTCGCTCAGGCCCAGGCGGACCGCGTAGTCGGCGGCGAAGAGGGCCCAGACCGTGCGCTCCGTCCAGTGCGCGGTGGTGATGAGCGCGGGGTCCGCCGCCGGCACCAGGATCGGCAGGGCGTACGCGGCACCGAACACCACGGCCAGCGCGAGCAGCGGCGCCCGGGTCTGCTGCTCCCAGCGTTCGAGACGGTTCATGGGGGCAGTATGCCTCTCGCCCCGGAACCCCGGTGGGGTCGATCGCGTCCGCGGGCCGCCGCTGACCTGCGGTGACGGCGGCTCTTCGGCACACGGCCGGGTCGCTCAGGGATTCACCGGGGCGGTGGTCTCCTCGGGCGCGCCGAACCGGGAGAGCGTCACGACGGTACGGATCGGCCCCCGGTCGCCACTGACCAGACTCCGTTCGAAACGCACCACGCGGCCCTGTGCCGTCACCCAGATCTCGCAGTCGAACGAGCGGATATGGTCGGCGGTCATGTCGCCGTACACGTCCGGGTCGAGCTTCGCCAGTTCGCCGGTGGTGACGGTTCCCGAGAGCCGGCGGACGGCGAGGCCCGCGGTCCGCTCCGGCCCCTTGTCCGCGCCGGGACGTCCGGCCAGGAGAGCCGCATAGCCGGTGAGGTTGCCGAGGTGGACGCGCCCGCCGGCCGGCACCGGCAGCGCGTTCCAGCGCCCCGGCAGCCCGTCGTCCTGTCGGAAGCGGACGTAGGCGCGCTCCCCGGTGTAGCGCATGTCCGATACGCCGTTGCGCGGGTCGCGCACGGTGAGCCGGCCGGTCACCGGGCCGTTCAGGTTGAGCCGGCCCTGCGACACGGTGGGCGACCCGGCGACCGTGGTCGTCATGGTCACGGCCGCCGAGTAGGGCGCCGGGTCCGCGTGGGACAGGGCTTCGGCAACATCGAATGCCGCGGCGGAGGGACGGTCGTCCACCCCGTCCGTCCCGTCGTCGGAGCCCTGCCGGCACCCCGAGAGGGCGAGCAGAGCGCTGAGGAGCAGGACGCCCGCGGACACGTGGAGGGTGGAGTGGGCGGCGGTCGGCCGGGTCATGGTGGATCAATGCTCCTCTGTGGGCGGTTGCTCTCGGACGGCGGCGGAGACTACCGGGCCGTGCCCGCCACCGCGAGCGGACGTTCCCGCGCCCGCCCCTGGCGCCCGGTCCCCCACGCCCCAGCGGCACGGCAGGGCCCGACCACGGCACGGCCGACTGTGCACCGGGTTGGGTCAGGTTTCCCGAACGGTTCGCTCACTGGCCCCCACTTGTTCGGACAAGTTGCGGAAGCTGACGGGCCCGTACATCAGACGGCCATCGCATCTTCCGGAAGACAGGCCCTTCATGAACGCCCTCGACCGCAGAAGGTTCATGCAGCTGGCGGGCGGCACCGCCGCCCTGACCGCGCTGTCCACCAGCATCGCCCGCGCGGCGGAGATCCCCGCGCACCGGCGCACCGGCTCCATCAAGGATGTCGAGCACATCGTGGTCCTGATGCAGGAGAACCGGTCCTTCGACCACTACCTCGGCTCACTGCGCGGCGTCAGGGGGTTCGGGGACCCGCACCCCGTGACGCTGCCGAGCGGGAAGACGGTCTGGCACCAGTCGGACGGCACGAAGGAGGTGCTGCCCTTCCGCCCGGACGCCGACGACCTCGGCCTGGCCTTCCTGGAGGACCTGCCGCACGGGTGGAACGACACCCAGGCCGCCTTCAACCAGGGCAGGTACGACCAGTGGATCCCGGCCAAGTCCGTCACGACGATGGCGCACCTGACTCGCGAGGACATCCCGTTCCACTACGCGCTCGCCGACGCGTTCACGGTGTGCGACGCCTACCACTGCTCCTTCATGGGCTCCACCGACCCGAACCGCTACTACATGTGGACGGGTCACACCGGCAACGACGGCAAGGGCGGCGGCCCGGTCCTCGGCAACGACGAGAAGGGTTACTCCTGGACGACCTATCCCGAGCGGCTGGAGAAGGCCGGGGTCTCCTGGAAGATCTACCAGGACGTCGGCGACGGCCTCGACGCAGCCGGCGGCTGGGGGTGGATCGACGACGCCTACCGCGGCAACTACGGCGACAATTCGCTGCTGTACTTCAACCAGTACCGTGACGCCGAGCCCGGCGACCCGCTGTACGACAAGGCCCGCACGGGCACCGACGCCCGCAAGGGCGAGGGGTTCTTCGACCTCCTGCGCGCCGACGTCAAGGCCGGAAAGCTGCCCAAGGTCTCCTGGGTCGTGGCCCCCGAGGCCTTCACCGAGCACCCGAACTGGCCCGCCAACTACGGTGCCTGGTACATCTCGCAGGTCCTCGACGCGCTCACCTCCAACCCCGAGGTCTGGAGCAGGACCGCGCTGTTCATCACCTACGACGAGAACGACGGCTTCTTCGACCACGTCGTGCCGCCGTTCCCGGCCGCCTCGTCCGCGCAGGGCGCGTCGACCGTCGACGTCGGCCGCGATGTCTACGCAGGCGGCGGCGGGCGCCCGGCGGGTCCGTACGGGCTGGGTCAGCGCGTCCCCATGTTCGTCGTCTCCCCCTGGAGCACAGGCGGCTACGTCTGCTCGCAGACCTTCGACCACACGTCCATCATCCGGTTCATCGAGCGCCGGTTCGGCGTGACCGAACCCAACATCTCCCCCTGGCGCCGCGCCGTCTGCGGCGATCTGACCTCGGCCTTCGACTTCCGGCACAAGGACGGCCGCATCCCGCGGCTCCCCGACACCCGCGGCTACCTCCCGCCGGACGGCGACCGCCACCCCGACTACTCGCCGGTGCCTCCCGCCGAGGGCTCGCTGCCCCGTCAGGAGCGCGGACTGCGTCCCGCGCGCCCCGTCCCGTACGACCTCGCCGCGGACGGCGCGGTCAGCGCCGCGGGCACGCTGCGGATCGAGTTCGCGTCCCACGGCGAGGCCGGCGCCGGCTTCCTGGTCACCTCCGCGACGGACGCCTCCGGTCCGTGGACGTACACCGTCGGGTCGGGGCACTCGCTCACCGGCACCTGGAACGCCGCGGAGGGCGCCCACGGCGGCTACGACGTCACCGTGCACGGCCCCAACGGCTTCCTGCGCCGCTTCGCCGGCCGCGCCGCGACGGCGGGCGCCGAGGTCAGCGCCCGTCACGACGGCAAGAGCGGCACGGTGCGCCTGGTCCTGACCAACAACGGCCACTCGACGGTCACGCTCACCGTCCGGGACGGCTACGGCGGGCACAAGCCGACGTCCCACCGGCTGCGCCCGGGTGCCCGCGTGGTCCACGCCGCCGGGACCGAACACACCCACGGCTGGTACGACCTGACCGTCACCGCCGACCACGACGCCGCCTTCGAGCGCCGTCTCGCCGGCCATGTCGAGACCGGCCGGGACAGCACCAGCGACCCGGCGATCGGCGGCTGACCGTCCCGCCCGGTACCAGGGCGCGCCCGCTACATCGGCTCGACGTAGCGGGCGCGCCACTGCGGACGGGGGTCCGAGCCCGGACTCGTCCAGTACTCGCGGCCGACGACCACCCGCCCGTCACGGACGGTCCAGAACGACACCGCCCGGAACTCACCGAGGTCCGCATGCGGCACGTCGACCTCCGACACGACCTGGTCGCCGTCGGCCACCACCCTGAGGACGCGCACCGACCAACCCTCTGGGTATTCGCTGTTGACGGCGAGAAAGTTGGCCCGCCCGACGATGCGCTCACCGCTCACGGGCCACTCCACCACGGCGTCCTCGGCGATCAGTTCACCGGCACCGGCCCAGTCGCGCGCCTGGATCCGCTGCCACAGCTCTTCGACGACCTTCGCAGACTCCACGTGCACATCACCCCCGTCCGGCAGGATACGCCGATACACCCCCCTCGACCGCAAGGCCCCGACCGCGCCGGTTCGTCCGCGGCCTCCTGCGGATCGGGCCGGCCCGCCTCGCCCCGGGCCGGCCGTGTCACGCGTACCGCCACCCCGGCGGTACGTTCTGGGTGACCGACCGGGCACGGCAGGAAGGTGGGACGGTATGAGCGGACAGTCGCGCGACCTGGAGGGCCTCGGCGCCCTCGTAACGGGTGGCGCCTCAGGGATCGGCCTGGCGACCGCGCGGCTGCTGGCCGCGCGCGGCGCCCGGGTCGCCGTCCTGGACCTGGCGCCGGACGGGCTGCCCAGGGAACTGACCGGCTTCAAGGCCGATGTCTCCGACGACGCCTCCAGACCCGCAAGTGCCCCCAGTGAGGCGGCTGTTCCAGCGTCCATGCCTGGCATGGTGCCGTATTTCGCCGTCTGTGCGAGCATCCCGTCCGGGTTGCCGTCAGGCAGGTATGCGGGCCGGCCGTCCGAAGTTGTCCACGGAAGCAGGCGCAGACTCGCCATGCCGCGCGCTGGCTTGGCAGGAGTTTGCGCCCACGTGTGGCACGCGTCGGTCACGTGATCGCCGCTGTGTCCGGCCGGAAGGTTGCAAGCCCCATACCGCCAACTGTCAGTTGGCACGTTGGGAACCTCGCCGCAGAACTTCGCCGCCACGATCACGCCGCACGCCCCGGCATGTCCTGCCCCAGCGCCGCCAACGCAAGAGCCCGTCGCCGTTCACGTCGCCGCTGCTGCTCTTGCCGCGCTTCCCACGCGAGCACGTAGGGGCAGACAAGCGGCAGGTCGTCAGCGTCGAAGACTTCCGCGAAACGCGGGGAACGATGGGTGGGCAGCGCGCTGGGTACGCGCCGGACCCGCTGTGCCGGTGGCGGAGTTGCTGCTGCCCGACGTCGACGCGAGCAGGCAGGAACCATGCAACGAGAGCAGCGATAAGGTGCCGCATACTCCATTTCTCGGTAAGCCCCGGTACGGACGTAGCCGCGTCCTGCCGGGGCGCTTTTGCATCTCGGGTAACCGAGCGTAGCGAGTAATAGGTAGTGGTTTGTGGTGGTGCTGGGTAATGCGTGGTTGCGGGTAGTGGCTTACGGTCGACGCGTGGACAGGATTAACGCAGACTCCCCCGACTACGTGTACGAGCAGCTTGTGGCGATTCTTGAACGCAAGATCCGCACTGGTCAGTACGCACCCGGTTCGCGCCTGCCGGGTGAGCTTGCGATGACGCATGACTTCGGCGTCGGTCCCGGGCACGGTTCGGCGCGCGCTGAGCATCTTGCGGGACGCGGGTCTGGTGGCCACCCGTCCGGCCCGCGGCACCTTCGTGGCCGATCCGCTGCCGCCGGCTGACGCAGGCTGACACGGCGCTGACCTGCGTTTCTACGGTGATGGTTTGACAAGGCACTCGCCGCCCGGCCCGACACCTCATGCACATTCTCCGGCATGCCCACCGAGGTCGACTGGGACACCTGGACGGCGTCGGATCTGCGGCCCTGCGCCGCCACCGCGCTCGACGCGTTCGGGCCGCGGCGCCTGATGTTCGGCTCCGACTGGCCGGTGTGCCGTCTCGCCGCCGGCTACGCCGAGGTGGTCGACTCCGCCGGCGCCCTGACTGGCGCACTGGACGACGGCGAGCGGCGGAAGGTCTTCTCCGGCACGGCGCGGCGCGTCTACGGGCTCTGATCCCGCGCGCGGAGCGCCCCGGGCGGGGTACGGATGGCTAGACTCCCACCCCTGGCGGCACGAGGGACGGGCGTGGGCGCGTGGACGACGGCAGACCGGACACACCCCCGGCGAGTACGGCGGGGCGGCTCACCGTGCGCGACGTGCTCGACCTGGACCTCGTGGCGGCCTGGGTGCCCGAGGTCGTGGCCGGCTCCGCCCATCTGCACCGCTCGGTGCGCTGGCTGCACGTGGCCGAGGCACCGGACGTCGGTGTCATGCTCAGCGGCGGGGAGATGGTGCTGACCACCGGACTGCTGCTGGCGGGCGACGAGCGGGCGCAGCGCGAGTACGTCGAGTCGATGCGGCGCGCCGACGTCGCGGCGGTCGTCCTGGGCCTCGGCCGGGCGTTCCGCACCACCCCCGAGCCGATGCGCCGGGCCGCCGAGCGCTGCGGGGTGCCGCTGGTCGTGCTCCACCGGCCCGCGCCGTTCGCGCGGCTCACCGAGGAGGTCCACGCACGCCTGGTGCACGGCCGGTTCGCCGCGCTCGACCTGTCCGACCGGGTCCGCTCCGCGCTCACGGCCCTCAATCTCTCCGGGGCCGGCCTCCAGCAGGTGCTGGACGAGATAGCGGCGCTCAGCGGATGTCCCGCCGTCGTCGTCAACCTCGCGGGGCGGGCGCTGGCCTCGGCCGGGGACAAGGGGTCGCTCAACGACCTGCTGCGCGACTGGGAGCGGGTCTCGGGCCAGGTCGCCGAACTGGCCGGCGGCACGGTGACGGTCGGCCCGGACGGCTGGGTCGTCGCGCCGCTGGAGGCCCGGGCCCGCCAGTGGGGGCGCCTGGTGCTCTTCGGCTACCACGGCCCGGAGGAGTTCGGCCGGGTGCTGGGCGCCCGTGCCTCAGAGGCACTGGCCATGCACCGGCTCCTCGGCGACCAGGACCGGGGGTGGGAGGACCAGTCCGCCGAGTCGCTGCTGCACGACCTGGCGGCGGGCACCGCCCGCACCGGGGAACTGGTCACCCGGGTGCGGGCCGCCGGGCTCCCGGTGGGGCGGCGCACCTTCGTGCCCGTCGTCGTCCGCCCCCTCGGCGCCGGACCGGTGGACGACCGGGACGGCATGCCGGAGCTGATCGAGCACGCGCTGGCCGAGGATCCGGGCGTCGCCGGGCTGGTGGCGCGGATCGGATCGGCCGGCACAGCCGTCCTGCTCAGCATCCCCGAAGGCCAGGACGCCGACGCCGCCGTGCACAAGGTGGCGGTGCGGGTGCACGGCGAACTCGCCGGTCGCGGGCGTACCGCGGTGGTCGGTGCGGGCTTCGGCTGCCGGGAACTGGACGAGGTGCGCCGTTCCTTCGCCGAGGCGGTGCACGTGGCGGACGCCGCGGTCGCCGGCCCTCCGGACGCGCCGGTGGCCCGGCTGCGCGACGTCCGGCTGCGCGGACTGGTGCGGCTGCTGCGCGACGAGCCGGAGCTACAGGCCTTCATCGGACGGGAGCTGGGGCCGCTGCTGGGGAACCCGGCGCTGCTGGAAGTGCTGCGCACCTATCTGGCGACCGGCCGCAACAAGTCGGCGGCCGCCCAGGTGCACCACGTCAGCCGGCCCGCCCTGTACCGGCGGCTGCAGAGCATCGAGTCGCTGCTCGGCATCGACCTGGACGACTTCGAACAGCTGACCTCGCTCTATGTGGCGCTGCTCGCGCACGAGGCGCAGCGCGCGGCGGGGCCCGGGCCCGGCCGCTGAGCGGGCCGGACCCGGGCCCCGCGAGTGGGGCGCCGGTTCAGTCCTCGCGCTGCGGCGCGAGACGACTGAGCAGGACGTACACGAGGAGGGAGGCGGCGAGGCCGACGGCCCAGCCGTAGTCGGCGAGCGGCTTCAGGAAGGGGATCAACCCGTCGACGGGGAACGGCCCCTGCTTGACGCCCTTGGCGTCGAGCCCGGAGTGCGAGCCGCCGACGGCGAGGACACCGCCGACGACGAAGGCCGCCAGTGCCCGCCAGTTCCAGCCGCCGGAGTACCAGTAGCTGCCGTCCGTCCGGTACAGGTCGGCGAGTTCCAGCCGCGTGCGGCGAAGGATCCAGTAGTCGGCGATCAGGATGCCGGCCACCGTGCCCAGCAGGCCGCCGACGGTGCCGAGCCAGGTGAAGATGTACGCCTGCGGGCTGGCCAGCAGCTTCCACGGGAAGATGACGACACCGACGACCGCGGTGATCAGCGCGCCGGTGCGGAAACTGATCCTGCGCGGCGCGATGTTGGACAGGTCGAAGGCGGGCGAGACCACGTTCGCCGCGATGTTCACCGACAGCGTGGCCACCAGGACCGTGATCAGCGCGAAGAGCACCGCGGCCCAGTTGTCGAGCTTGGCCGCCAGCGCCACCGGGTCCCAGATCGGCTCGCCGTAGACCGCCTGGGAGCCGGAGGTCACCAGCACCGACAGCAGCGCGAACAGCGTCATCGTGGTGGGCAGGCCGAGCGACTGCCCCCACAGCTGGGCGCGCTGCCCGGCGGCGTAACGGGTGAAGTCGGGGATGTTGAGGGAGAGCGTCGACCAGAAGCCGATCATGCCCATGAGGGCGGGGAAGAAGACCCTCCAGAAGTCCCCGCCCCAGCCGAGGGCGGAGGGCTGGTCGAGCAGCGGGCCGAGGCCGCCGGCCTTGTTCGTCATCCAGATCAGCAGCGCGATCGCGCCGACGATGACGAAGGGGGCCGCCCAGTTCTCGAAGCGCCGCACCGTCTCCATGCCGCGCACGATGATCGCGACCTGCAGGATCCAGAAGACGACGAAGGACAGCCACTGCGTCCAGGGGTAGCCGCCGACCGTCCCGGCGGTGGCCCACGAGTCGCCGAACAGCTTTCCGGCGAGCAGGAAGATGCCGGAACCGCCGATCCAGGTCTGGATGCCGAACCACACGCAGGCGACCGCCGCCCGGACCAGGGCGGGCAGGTTGGCTCCGCGCACCCCGAACGACGCGCGGGCGAACACCGGGAAGGGGATGCCGTACTTGGGTCCGGCGTGGCCGGTGAGCAGCATCGGCACCAGCACGATGACATTGGCGAGGGCGATGGTGAGCACCGCCTGCTTCCAGTCCATGCCGAGGGCGACCAGGCCCGAGGCGAGGGTCCAGGAGGCGACGTTGTGGGCCATCCCGATCCACAGCGCGGTGAAGTTGTACGTGGTCCACTTCCGCTGGGCGAGCGGGACGGGGAGCAGGTCCTCGTTGGCGTAGGGGCCGGTCGGGACGGCGTCGGGCGGGAGTTCGACGCGGGCCTCGGCCCCGGCTCTTCCGGCAGGGGGTGGAGCGGTGGCTGTCATGGCAGCCCCCTTCGTTCGAGGGGTACGGGGATCGAACGTGCCGTGCGGGGGATGGCGGGCCGGGGATTCAGCCGCGGAGGGCGGGGATGACGGTGGAGCCGTAGGCGTCGATGGCGGACTCCTTGGCGTCGTGCATGTCGTACAGGGCGAACTGGTCGACGCCGAGGGCCTGCAGGGCGCGCAGCTTCTGGATGTGCTGCTCGGCGGTGCCGATGAGGCAGAAGCGGTCGACGATCTCGTCGGGGACGAACGCGGTGTCGGGGTTGCCGGTACGGCCGTGGTGCGAGTAGTCGTACCCCTGACGGGACTTGATGTAATCCGTGAGCTCCTGGGGGACGGCGCTGGACACCTCGCCGTACTTCGCCACGAGGTCGGCGACGTGGTTGCCGACCATGCCGCCGAACCAGCGGCACTGCTCACGGGCGTGCGCCAGCGCCTGCGGGGAGTCGTCCTCGGTGACGTACGCGGGCGCGGCCACGCACACCTTCACCTCCGCCGGGTCGCGTCCGGCGGCGACCGCGGCGTCCCTGACCGCCTTGACCATCCACTCCGTCAGGTACACGTCGGCGAGCTGCAGGATGAACCCGTCCGCCTTCGCCCCGGCGACCGCCAGCGCCTTCGGCCCGTACGCCGCCATCCACACGGGAAGTTCCGCTCCCTCCTTGATCCAGGGGATGCGCACGGTCGTGCCGCCGAGGTCCGCCTCGCGGCCCTCGGCGAGCTCGCGGATGACGTGCATCGCCTCCTCGATGCGGGCGAGGGTGTTGGGCCTGCGGCCCGCCACCCGCATCGCCGAGTCGCCCCGCCCGATCCCGCAGATTGTGCGGTTGCCGAACATCTCGTTCAGCGTCGCGAAGGTCGACGCGGTCACCTCCCACGTCCGCGTCCCCGGGTTGGTGACCATCGGGCCGACGACCATCCGCTCGGTCCGCGCCAGAATTTGGCTGTGGATGACGAACGGCTCCTGCCACAACACCGTCGAGTCGAAGGTCCAGCCGTGGCTGAAGCCGTTGCGCTCGGCACGCCGCATCAGCTCCACGACCCGCGCGGCGGGCGGGTCCGTCTGCAGGACGAGACCAAAATCCATAGCTCTGCTCCCTGTGGTGGATCGGCGGGAT
>NZ_JBYIQP010000026.1:0-81029 GCF_057707665.1 Actinacidiphila sp. bgisy167
GAGGCGGAGGGGGGAACCCCCCCCCCGGGCCGACTTCCCCCCGCGGCGGTTGCATCACTACCATCGACTCCCACGGTCAAGTCGCCGCAACCGCTGGGGGATCCGTTGACCTCGCACCGTCCGTCCGCCTACGTCGCCGTCACGGCGGCCGCCGTCCTGGGTGCCCTGTACTTCGTGCCCAACGCGTCCGCCAGCGCGGAGCACACGGCGAGCACCACCGCGCAGTCGTCCGCCTCCACCGCCGCCCTGACCAGGTCCGGCACCGGTCAGGAAGAGCATCTGGCGGACACCGGAAGCGTCGACACCACGCCGTACCTGGTCGGCGGTACCGCCTTCCTCGGCCTAGGCGCGGCACTCCTGATCAACGCCGGCCGTCGCGCCCGCGACGTCCACTGAAGTCCCCTCCCGCCCGGTCCCGGCCCGCGGGCCGGGACCGGGCGGGTCCGGGTTTGGGCGGGTCCGGGTTTGGGCTCAGGAGAGCGGGCCGGTCACCGACTCGGCTGCCGCCACCAGGGCGCCGCCGCGCACGAAGTCGTACGCCGCCGCCAGATCCGGGGCCAGGAAGCGGTCCGGACCGGGGCCGCCCACTCCCGCCTCGCGCGCCGCCTTCAGCACCGCCTGGGTCGCCGGGGCGGCCACCAGAACCTCGCTGCCCTGCACACGCAGCTCGACGGCACGGGCGGCGGCCATCAGCTCGACCGCGATGATCCGGGCGAGGTTGTCCACCGACTGCCGCAACTTGCGCGCGGCCGACCAGCCCATCGAGACGTGGTCCTCCTGCATCGCCGAGGAGGGGATGGAGTCCACCGACGCGGGCACCGCGAGCCGCTTGTTCTCGCTGACCAGCGCGGCCTGCGTGTACTGGGCGATCATCAGGCCGGAGTCCACGCCCGGGTCGTCGGCCAGGAAGGCCGGCAGGCCGTGCGAACGGCTCTTGTCCAGCAGCCGGTCGGTGCGCCGCTCCGCTATGGAGCCGAGGTCGGCGGCGGCGATGGCCAGGAAGTCCAGCACATAGGCGACGGGCGCGCCGTGGAAGTTGCCGTTGGACTCCACGCGTCCCTCACCCGCGGTGTCGCCGAGGAGGACGACCGGGTTGTCGACGGCGGCGGCCAGCTCGCGGTCGGCCACCGTCATGGCGTGCGCCACGGTGTCCCGGCCCGCGCCGGCCACCTGCGGGGCGCAGCGGATCGAGTACGCGTCCTGCACCCGCGGGGCGTCGTCCTGGTGGTGCCCGGTGAGCCCCGAGCCGGCGAGCACACGGCGCATGTTCTCGGCGCTGGCCGCCTGACCGGGGTGCGGGCGGATCGCGTGCAGCTCGGGCGCGAGCACCTTGTCGGTGCCCAGCAGCGCCTCCAGCGACAGCGCGGCGGTGACGTCGGCGGCGGTGAACAGCCGGCGCAGGTCCTCGATGGCCATGACGAGCATGCCGAGCATGCCGTCGGTGCCGTTGATGAGGGCCAGGCCCTCCTTCTCGCGCAGCTCGACGGGCTCGATGCCGTGCTCGGCCAGCAGCTCGGCGGCGGGGCGCACGACACCGTCGGGGCCCTCCGCCTCGCCCTCGCCCATCAGCACCAGCGCGCAGTGCGACAGCGGCGCCAGGTCGCCGGAGCAGCCCAGGGAGCCGTACTCGTGGACGACGGGGGTGATGCCCGCGTTGAGCAGCGAGGCCATCGTCTCCGCGACGACGGGACGGACCCCGGTGCGTCCGGAGGCCAGGGTCTTCAGCCGCAGGAACATCAGCGCGCGCACGACCTCGCGCTCCACACGCGGGCCCATGCCGGCGGCGTGCGAGCGGACGAGGCTGCGCTGCAGCTGTGCGCGCAGCTCGGGGCTGATGTGCCGCACCGCGAGCGCGCCGAAGCCCGTCGAGACCCCGTACACCGGCTCCGGTTTCGCCGCCAGGGCGTCCACGACCTCGCGGGCCGCGGCGATCCCGGCCAGCGCCTCCGCGGACAGCTCCACCCGCGCACCGTCGCGGGCCACCGCCAGCACATCCTCCGCCGTGACCCCGTGGGCCTCGACCACCACGCTATGCATACCCATATTCACGAACCCTACGGACTGTATCGCTACCTGTCACGTGCCGGACGGACCTCTTCCGCGCAGCCCGGGCGCCGACGGGGCGGGGACTTCCGGGCTCTGCTCCTGACGCCGGCCACCCGGCTGCCCGGCCGCCGCTCAGTCCCGCCCGCGGAAGCGGCGCCGCTCCACGTCGGGGCCCGCGGGCTGGTCGGCCAGGCGGACCACCGGGTCCTCGGGCGCCCCACGCCCGGCGACCACCGGCTCCACCGAGTGCAGCGCCTTCGCCCGGTACTGGGCCGCGTCCGCCAGCCGGAACAGCCGGCGCCCCGAGGCCACCACGCCGATCTCGGCGTCCGTGGACGCCACCCCCACCGCCACCCCGTCGCCCAGGCCCAGCCACTTGGCGCGCACGCACAGCTCCTCGGCGACCGCCACGACCTCCTCGGCGCTGTGCCCGACCGAGAGCAGGCAGAACTCGTCGCCGCCCAGCCGCGCCACCAGGCTGCCCTCCAGGGCGGACCCGCACAGCGACAGCACGGAACCGAAGCCGACCAGCAGCCGGTCGCCGACGGCGTGACCGAGCTGGTCGTTGACCCGCTTGAGCCCGTTGAGGTCGCAGACGACCAGGCTCACCGGGGTCCCGTCGGCACGGTGCCGCTCCACCGCCTCCTCCAGCCGCTGGTCGACGGCCCGCCGGTTGGCCAGCCCGGTCAGCGGGTCGCTGAAGGCCAGCCGGCGCACCTCCGCCAGCCGTTCGGTCTGGGCGATCCCGGCGGCGGTGAGGGTCGCCAGCACCGTCGCGAACTCGGCGTCGTCCCGGTCGAAGACCGGCCGTCCGGCGCCCCGGGCGACGTACAGCTCCCCCCAGGCGAGCCCGTGCAGCATGATCGGCGCGATGACGCAGGAGGTGCGGCCCCGCCGCCGCAGCGTGGCCACCCGCTGGTGGCAGTAGGCACCGCCACGGCCCGGGCACGGACCCTCGGCGGTCTCGATCCAGGCGTGCGGCTCACCGCCCTCGGTCCACTTGGCGTGCAGGAACTCCACGATCTCCGGGAAGTCCGCGACCGAGTACACCTCCTCGGCGGGTTGCGGCTCCTCCCCCGGCGCCAGGTCCCCGTCGTTGACCAGGACCCGCAGCCGTCCCCGGTCGCGCTCCCAGCGGGAGATCGCCGCCATGGAGCCGCCTAGCGCGACCCGTGCCGAGGAGGCGGCGCCGACGGCCGCCTCCATCGGCGACTTCGCCGCCGCCACCGCCCGCGCGAGTTCGGCGACGGCGCGCAGTCGAGCGTCCCCGCCGGTGCCGTTCATGCGCCCGTCTCCTGTCGCAGCCAGCAGATCTTCCTACCAGTCTGCGACAGTCGCACGGCCCCGCACGTCACGCGGCGGCGGCACGGTCGTGTCCCCGCTCAATCACTCACCCGGCCACACCGGGTCGCGCTTCTCGTTGAACGCCGCGACGCCCTCGGCACGATCCCCGGAGAAGGCCACCGCCCGCCACGCCGCGTCCTCCACATCCAGCCCGGTCCGCAGATCCGCCCCCTGCCCCAGACGCAGCGCGCGCTTGGCCGCCCGCAGCCCCACCGGGGAGTTGGCCGCGATCGTGGCGGCCAGTGCCAGCGCCTCCACGCGGTCCTGGCCCTCCTCCGCGAGCACGTCCACCAGCCCCAGCGCCAGCGCCTCCGCCGCGGGCACCCGGCGACCGGTGAAGACCAGCTGCGCCGCCCGCGCCGCACCCACCCGGCGCGGCAGCAGCTGCGTGCCGCCACCTCCGGGGATCACACCCACCGTGACCTCGGGCAGCCCGACGACGGCCGTGGGGTCAGCGACGATCACGTCGCACGCCAGGGCCAGCTCGTACCCGCCGCCGAGGGCGAAGCCGTGCACCGAGGCCACCGAGGGCATCGGCAGCTCCAGCACGCCCGTGTAGGCGGCCCGCGTGTGCGGGCGCTGCCGCGCGAGGTCGGCGTCGGTGAAGGAGTTGCGCTCCTTGAGGTCGGCGCCCACGCAGAACGCCCGCTCATGGGTGGAGGTGAGCACGACGCAGCTGACCGAGCGGTCCGCGGACAGCGCCGCGCACGCCTCGGTGAGCGCCCGGGCCATGTCCGTCGAGATGGCGTTCATCGCCTTGGGCCGGTCCAGCACCAGTTCCGCCACCCGCCCGGCGTCACCGTGCCTGCGTACCGCCACCCACTCGCCAAACCGCTGCTCGGTCATCGCGCCGCCACCTCCGGGTCGCCGTTAACGATCGTGAACGTCGACGGCCAGCGTAGTGGCCGCGCCCGCTCAGCCGCCCCGGCGGTTCAGCAACCAGGGCTCGACCACGCCGAGACCGCGCACCGGCCGCCGCCACATCGGCTGCAGACCGAAGCGGTACTTCTCCTCCGACCCGGGCTCGAGCTCCGCCTCCGACTCGGGCGCCTCGCCCGCCGCGACGAGCGCCTGCGCCAGCTCACCGTCCACCAGCACCGCATTTCGAGGCGCTATCGAGGTCAACCGGCTCGCCAGGTTCACCGTGGTGCCGGCGCCGGTCTGGCGCCGTCGACGACCGCGAACCCCGACCACGATTTATTAGTGGCCGCGCCCGCTCAGCCGCCCCGGCGGTTCAGCAACCAGGGCTCGACCACGCCGAGACCGCGCACCGGCCGCCGCCACATCGGCTGCAGACCGAAGCGGTACTTCTCCTCCGACCCGGGCTCGAGCTCCGCCTCCGACTCGGGCGCCTCGCCCGCCGCGACGAGCGCCTGCGCCAGCTCACCGTCCACCAGCACCGCATCCCGAGGCGCTATCGAGGTCAACCGGCTCGCCAGGTTCACCGTGGTGCCGAAGACGTCGCCCATGCGGGTCGTGACGGTGCCGAAGGCCATGCCGACCCGCAGCGCCGGCATGGTCTCGTCCCCGTTCATCGTCTCGATGAGCCGCATGCCGATCTCGGCGGCCGTGCCGGCGTCGTCCGCGACGAACAGCACTTCGTCGCCGAGGGTCTTGATGAGCCGTCCGCCGTGCGCGGCCACCTGGTCGGCGGCCGTGGTCTCGAACGCCTCCACCAGCTCGCCGAGTTCCTCCTCCTCCAGCCGGCGGGTGAGCCGCGTGAAGCCCACCAGGTCCGCGAAGCCGACGGCGAGCCGGCGGTCCACCGCCTCCTCGTCGTCCGAGCGGACGACCCGGCTGGTGGCGGCGGCGAGCTGCCGGCGCCACACGTACGTCAGGAACTCCTCCAGCTCCGGCAGCAGCAGCTCGACCAGCGGGTAGGCCACCTCACCGCGGGTCATGCCCGGTTCGGGCGGCTCGGTCAGCTCCTCCAGGAAGGAGTCGGTCTGCCACTCGGCCAGCCGGGCCGTGGTCTGACCGGTGGAGCGCGCGACCTGGATCGCCGTGCTCTCGCTGATCAGTCCCGCCTCGACCAGACCGGCCAGCCGCCGCAGCGCCAGGACGTCGGCCTCGGTCAGCGCGCGGGCCTGGCCTATGTCGGCGAAGCCCATCGCGCGCCAGAACCGGGCGGCGAGGTCCATGGAGACGCCGGCACTGCGGGCCGCCTGGAAAGGGGTGTAGTGCCGTTCGTAGCCGATGATCAGCTGTTCCAGGCGGAGCGCGATCGGGTCCTCTTCGAGGACGTGCCCGCGGGCGGAAGCGCCCCGTTCCTCGGGCTCCTCACGCTCCTCGCGTTCCGGCTGCCCGTCGTCAGGCCCGCCCGGCTCTTCCTGCGGCGGGAGGCCGCTCGCGTCGTCCACGGTCACCGCCCGCCCCCTCCTGGGTCCCTGCGCACCGGCCCTTCCGATCACCGCGCCGGAGGCTGCCGCCTCAACAATACGGCAGGTGTGGCCTGGCTCACTCTCCCGCCGGGCGCACATGGACGACGTCGCCCGCGCCGACCGCCCGCTCGCCCTCGCCGGTCGCCACGACCAGCCGCCCGTCGTCGTCGACCGCCACCGCGCGCCCGGTGATCGTCTCCCCGCCCGGCAGTTCGGCCCGCACGGTGCGGCCCAGCGTCACGCACCCGGCGGCGTACGCCTGCTGCAGCCGGGAGCCGCCCGGCTCGCCGCCGGCGCCCAGCCACTCGCCGTACCAGTCGGCGAGCGAACGCAGCACCGCGCGCAGCAGCGGATCGCGGTCGGTGACCTCGGCCCCGGCGAGCGCGAGTGAGCCGGCGGTCGGGACCGGCAGCTCCGCCTCGCGCAGTGTGACGTTGAGGCCGATGCCGATGACCACGGCGTCGTCGCCGACGCGCTCGGCGAGGATGCCGCCGGTCTTGCGCTCCTCGCCGCCGACCGTGACGAGCACGTCGTTGGGCCACTTCAGCCCGGTGTCCACGCCCGCCGTCCGCGCCACGGCGCTCGCGGTCGCCACGCCGGCCAGCAGCGGCAGCCAGCCCCAGAGCCGGTGCGGAACGGCGGTCGGCCGCAGCAGCACGGAGAAGAAGAGCCCGGAGCGGGCGGGGGCCTGCCAGCGGCGGTCCAGGCGGCCGCGCCCCGCGGACTGCTCCTCGGCGACCAGGACCGCGCCCTCGGCGGCGCCCTGCCGCGCCCGGGCCCCCAGGTCGCTGTTGGTCGAGCCGGTGGAGTCGACCACGTCCAGGTCGGTCCACAGGCTTTCCGGGGTGACGATCGCGCGGCGCAGGGCGGTCGCGTTGAGCGGTGGCCGCTCCAGGTCGGACCAGCGGTTCGAGGTCATGATCCCAGCCTAGGGTCTGCCCCCCGGATCGCCGCGGACGCGGCCCGCCCGGCTCCGGGACGACGCGGCGGCCGGGAAGGCGGACCCTGGGAGTGGGTGTGTCCAACGCCGCACTGACCACGCAGCATCCGCGCGGTTACGCTACGGAAACAGCGTTCTACCCGCCAGTCACATCACACCCCCCAAACGACCCGACGAGAGCAGGAGAGCCGCCCCCCATGGCCGAGCCGGAGATCGACATCCACACCACCGCGGGCAAGCTGGCGGACCTGCGCCGCCGCAGTCACGAGGCGACCCACGCCGGCTCGGCGCGCGCGGTGGAGAAACAGCACGCCAAGGGCAAGCTGACCGCCCGCGAGCGTGTCGAACTGCTGCTCGACGAGGGCTCCTTCGTCGAGCTGGACGAGCTGGCACGGCACCGCTCGACCGCCTTCGGCCTGGAGAAGAACCGCCCCTACGGCGACGGCGTCGTCACCGGCTACGGCACCGTCGACGGCCGCCCGGTGGCGGTGTTCTCCCAGGACTTCACCGTCTTCGGCGGCGCGCTCGGCGAGGTCTTCGGCGAGAAGATCGTCAAGGTCATGGACTGGGCGCTGAAGACCGGCTGCCCGGTCATCGGCATCAACGACTCCGGCGGCGCGCGCATCCAGGAGGGCGTCACCTCGCTCGGCCTGTACGGCGAGATCTTCCGCCGCAACACCCACGCCTCCGGCGTCATCCCGCAGATCTCGCTCATCCTGGGCCCCTGCGCGGGCGGCGCGGTCTACTCCCCCGCCATCACCGACTTCGTGGTGATGGTCGACCAGACCTCGCACATGTTCATCACCGGCCCGGACGTCATCAAGACCGTCACCGGTGAGGACGTCGGCTTCGAGGAGCTGGGCGGAGCCCGTTCGCACAACACCGTCTCCGGCAACGCCCACCACATGGCCGGGGACGAGAAGGACGCCATCGAGTACGTCAAGGCGCTGCTCTCCTACCTGCCGTCCAACAACCTGCAGGAGGCCCCGGCCTACCCGCAGGAGGCCGAGCCGGCGGTCACGGCGCAGGACCTCGAACTCGACACACTGATCCCGGACTCGGCGAACCAGCCCTACGACATGCACCAGGTCGTCGAGCACGTCCTGGACGACGGCGAGTTCCTGGAGACCCAGGCGCTGTTCGCGCCCAACATCGTCACGGGCTTCGGCCGGATCGAGGGCCACCCGGTCGGCGTCGTCGCCAACCAGCCGATGCAGTTCGCCGGCTGCCTGGACATCAACGCCAGCGAGAAGGCGGCGCGCTTCGTGCGCACCTGCGACAGCTTCAACATCCCCGTCCTCACCTTCGTCGACGTCCCCGGCTTCCTGCCCGGCACCGACCAGGAGTGGAACGGCATCATCCGGCGCGGCGCCAAGCTGATCTACGCGTACGCCGAGGCCACGGTGCCGCTGATCACCGTCATCACCCGCAAGGCCTTCGGCGGCGCCTACGACGTCATGGGCTCCAAGCACCTCGGCGCCGACCTCAACCTGGCCTGGCCGACTGCCCAGATCGCCGTCATGGGCGCCCAGGGCGCGGTCAACATCCTGCACCGCCGCTCCCTGGTCGAGGCGGGCTCCCCGCAGGAGGCCGACGCGCTGCGCGCCCAGCTGATGCAGGAGTACGAGGACACCCTGCTCAATCCCTACACCGCCGCGGAGCGCGGCTACGTCGACACGGTCATCCTGCCCTCGGAGACCCGCCTGCACCTGGTGAAGGCGCTGCGCACGCTGCGCAACAAGCGCGAGAGCCTGCCGCCCAAGAAGCACGGCAACATCCCCCTGTAAGGAGCGCGCCCACTCATGGTGATCAAGGTCGAACGGGGCAACCCGACCCCCGAGGAGCTGGCGGCCGTCGTGGCCCTCGTCCAGGCCCGGGCCGCGGCGGCCGCGCGGCCCGCCGACGGTCCGCCCGCGGCCGACGAGTGGGCGTCCCCCGCCCGGAACGTCCCCCTCGGGGTGCCGCGCCCGGCGCCGGCGTCCTGGCGCTCCACCTACTGGCCGCACTGACCCGCCTGCCGACCGCGCCGGCCCGCGCCGGACGCCGGGCCGGTCCGGGGCGGCTTGGGACGTCCTGGCTGATCAAGGCGGTCTGCCCGCGCCTGAGTATCCGTACTCAGGCGCGGGCGTCCGCCAGGGCGCAACCTGGACGGCATGCTGTGGTCAGACCCGTCCGAGGAACCCCCCGACGAGATGCGGCAGGCGCAGGCGATGCTGCGCCGCGCGATGCTCCTGATCGCCGTCGCCGTCGTCCTGGTCACCGCCCTGGTGGCCTGGCACGGCTGACTACGATGGCGCACATGACCGACAGCAGCCGCACCCCCCGTCCGCTCGTCCTCGCCTCGGCCTCCCCCGCGCGCCTGGGGCTGCTGCGGCAGGCCGGCCTCGACCCGCGGGTCGTCGTCAGCGGTGTGGACGAGGACGCGATCAGCGCGGACAGCCCCGCCGAGCTGGCCCGGGTGCTTGCCGAGGCCAAGGCCTCCGCGGTCGCCGCGGGGCTCCGCGACGCCGAGGTCGTCATCGGCTGCGACTCCGTCCTGGATCTGGACGGCCAGGCCCTGGGCAAGCCCGTCGACGCCGAGGACGCCACGGCCCGCTGGAAGTCCATGCGCGGCCGCCACGGGGTGCTGCGCACCGGGCACTGCGTCATCGATCTCGCCACCGGCCGCCGGGTCTCGGCGACCGCCTCCACCACGGTGCGGTTCGGCACCCCGGACGACGCCGAGATCGCGGCCTACGTCGCCTCGGGCGAGCCGCTCCACGTGGCCGGCGCGTTCACCCTGGACGGCCGCTCGGCGCCGTTCGTCGAGGGCATCGAGGGCGACCACGGCAACGTCATCGGTCTCTCGCTGCCGCTGCTGCGCCGTCTGCTCGCCGAGCTGGACCTGCGCATCACCGACTTCTGGGTCTGATCCGACCGCCCGGCGCCGGGCGGCCCGGCATCGGGCCCGGCCCGGCCGGTTCGGCCCGGCTCACACCGCCGCGGGGGCGACGGGCGGCGGGGGTGTGCTCCCGTCGGGCGCGTCGCGCCGGACGGCTTGCGGCGTCTGCCCTGCGTAGAGCACGAGGGTGAGCACCACGAACCCCAGGACGACCATCATCACCGCGTACGCGGCCCAGCCCACGGGGGCGGCCAGCGCCGCGCCCAGGACCCCGTGGGTCACCGCGCACAGCAGGAGGGCGATCCGTCCGACGCGGCCCGGGGCCCGGTCGCGGCGCGCCATCCGCACGAGGACGGCCGCGCATGCGATGAGGAAGAGCGCCATCGCCACACCGGCCGCCCAGGCGCCCGCCGCCATCGCGCCCGGGTCGAGCCCGGCCAGGGACATCTGCTGGTGGCGCACGGCGATGCCCATGATCCAGTGGACGAGGGCGAAGCCCAGGGCCTCCAGGACCAGCACCACGGCCGCCGCCGCGGCGACACTTCTGCGCACTGCGCCTCCCCGTCCCAGGCCCCTATTACCGGCGGTATTCCCCGAGGCGCACGCTACTAACGGGTAGAAGATGCGGCAAGAGTCCGCGCGGCACCACCCGTATGGGGCGCAAGTCCGGCAAAGATTTACCCGGGCCTTCGTGGAGTTCCCACAAAAACAGTGCCCCGTCGGTCACGGTGGAGGGCGGTGACCGGGCCCACACCGCTGGGCTCCAAGCACCGGGATAAAGAGGGCTTTACCGTAGGAAGCCAAGGCATCCGGGTCCCGATGCGGGGCCCGAATCACCCTCCGTGTGGGCAAGCTCACCCCCAGGGGTGCCTCGGCACGAAGTGTCGCCAGTACCTAAACTCTGCTTGTTTCAAGGAGGGAGCCATCGTGCGCAAGGTGCTCATCGCCAACCGCGGTGAAATCGCAGTCCGCGTCGCCCGTGCCTGCCGGGATGCCGGGATCGCCAGCGTGGCCGTCTACGCGGAGCCCGACCGGGACGCGCTGCATGTGCGCGTGGCCGACGAGGCGTACGCGCTGGGCGGTGACACTCCGGCCACCAGTTACCTGGACATCTCCAAGGTCCTGACGGCCGCGGCCGAGTCCGGGGCCGACGCCGTCCACCCCGGCTACGGCTTCCTGTCGGAGAACGCCGACTTCGCCCAAGCCGTCCTGGACGCCGGGCTCACCTGGATCGGCCCCCCGCCGCAGGCCATCCGCGACCTCGGCGACAAGGTCGCCGCGCGGCACATCGCCCAGCGCGCCGGAGCCCCCCTGGTCGCCGGCACCCCGGACCCCGTCTCGGGCGCCGAGGAGGTCGTCGCCTTCGCGCGTGAGCACGGTCTGCCGATCGCGATCAAGGCCGCCTTCGGCGGCGGCGGACGCGGCCTGAAGGTCGCCCGCACGCTGGAGGAGGTCCCCGAGCTCTACGAGTCGGCCGTCCGCGAGGCCGTCGCCGCCTTCGGCCGCGGCGAGTGCTTCGTCGAGCGCTACCTCGACCGCCCGAGGCACGTGGAGACCCAGTGCCTGGCGGACACCCACGGCAACGTCGTGGTCGTCTCCACCCGTGACTGCTCCCTGCAGCGCCGCCACCAGAAGCTGGTGGAGGAGGCCCCCGCGCCCTTCCTGACCCCGGAGCAGAACGCCCAGCTCTACGCGGCGTCCAAGGCCATCCTCAAGGAGGCCGGCTACGTCGGCGCCGGCACCTGCGAGTTCCTCGTCGGCACCGACGGCACCATCTCCTTCCTGGAGGTGAACACCCGTCTGCAGGTCGAGCACCCGGTCACCGAGGAGGTCACGGGCATCGACCTGGTCCGCGAGATGTTCCGCATCGCCGACGGCGAGGAGCTCGGCTACGACGACCCGCCGATGCGCGGCCACTCCTTCGAGTTCCGCATCAACGGCGAGGACCCGGGCCGGAACTTCCTGCCCGCCCCCGGCACCGTCACCCGTTTCGATCCGCCGACCGGACCCGGTGTCCGGCTGGACGCAGGCGTCGAGGCCGGCAGCGTCATCGGCCCGGCCTGGGACTCCCTGCTCGCCAAGCTCGTCGTCACCGGCGCCACCCGCCAGCAGGCCCTGCAGCGCGCCGCGCGCGCCCTCGCCGAGTTCCAGGTCGAGGGCATGGCCACCGCCATCCCGTTCCACCGCGCGGTGGTCGCCGACTCGGCGTTCGCTCCCGAGGTCTACGGCGAGACCGGTCCCTTCACCGTCCACACCCGGTGGATCGAGACCGAGTTCGTCAACGACATCAAGCCCTTCGCCGCCCCGGCCGACGCCGAGGAGGACATCGAGTCCGGCCGCGAGACCGTGGTGGTCGAGGTCGGCGGCAAGCGCCTGGAGGTCTCCCTGCCCGCTTCGCTGGGCATGACCCTGGCCCGTACCGCCGCCGCCGGCGGCGCCCGCCCCAAGCGCCGCGCCGCCAAGAAGGCCGGCGCGGCCGCCTCCGGCGACTCCCTGACCTCCCCGATGCAGGGCACCATCGTCAAGGTCGCCGTCGAGGAAGGCCAGCACGTCAACGAGGGCGACCTGGTGGTGGTGCTCGAGGCGATGAAGATGGAGCAGCCCATCAACGCCCACCGCTCCGGCACCGTCAAGGGCCTCACCGCGGACATCGGTTCCTCCGTGTCCTCGGGCGCTCTCCTCTGCGAGATCAAGGACTGACCTCTCCCTCGCGGACCGCAGCACGAACACCGCGGGTCCCGGCCGCTCGTCCGGCCGGGGCCCGCGGCGTCTCGCCGTCAGGGGCCGGCGGCTACCGCCTGCGCGGGGCCAGGTCGGCGATCCGGGCCGACTGCTGATCCCCGCTCAGAGGGGTGGTGCGCAGCGGTGACATCCCCGACATACCGCCGACCGACTGGCCGGCGGCCCTGGCACGCGGCTCGCCGGGAGCCGCCCCGCCCGCATACGGACCGGAGGGCTGCTGGTGGCGCCGTGGGCCCGGCACGGGCGGCATGTCCCGCCGCTGCCGGCCGTGGGACATCCCGGACTCCGCGGAGTCCGTCGACGCGACGGAGACCTGGACACCGCAGTCGGCCAGGGCCTGGAGCTCCGTGGCGGCGCGGTCGTCGCCGGCCGGCGGCTCGTCCGTGACCAGATGGGTGATCAGGTCGGTGGGCACCGTCTGGAACATGGTGTCCGTGCCCAGCTTGGTGTGGTCTGCCAGGACCACGACCTCCGCGGCCGCCTGGACCAGGGCCCGGTCGACGCTGGCGGAGAGCATGTTGGACGTCGACAGCCCGCGTTCCGCGGTCAGACCCGCCCCGGACAGGAAGGCCCGGGACACGCGCAGCCCTTGCAGCGACTGCTCGGCCCCGCTGCCGACGAGGGCGTAGTTGGAGCCTCGGAGCGTGCCGCCGGTCATGACCACCTCCACCCGGTTCGCATGCGCCAGGGCCTGCGCCACCAGCAGGGAGTTGGTGACGACGGTCAGACCCGGCACCCGGGCGAGCCGGCGCGCCAGCTCCTGGGTGGTCGTGCCGGCGCCGACGACGACGGCCTCGCCCTCCTCGACGAGACCTGCCGCGAGATCGGCGATCGCCGTCTTCTCCGCGGTCGCTAGATGGGATTTCTGCGGGAAGCCGGACTCCCGGGTGAAGCCCCCCGGCAGCACCGCACCGCCGTGCCGGCGGTCGAGCAGTCCTTCTGCCTCCAGCGCCCGCACGTCACGCCGTACGGTCACTTCCGAGGTCTGGACGACGCGGGCGAGCTCGCGGAGCGACACCGCTCCGTTGGCACGCACCATTTCGAGGATCAATTGGCGACGTTCTGCTGCGAACACGAAACTGACAGTAACGCCAATGACCGTCTGCTATCAGCAGTTTGCACCGATTAACAGAAGTTGTTCGCAGAGGCGGACGTGCCGTGCTATATGCATCCCCGGTCACGGTGCCGGGCACGCGCGGACGCGGCCGCCCGGCACGTGCCGCCGCGGATCACAGCTCGCCGGCCGCCTTGCGGGTGGCCAACTGCCGCGCGGATTCGGCGATCGAGCCCGACAGCGAGGGATAGACCGTGTAGGTGTTCGCTATCTGCTCGACCGTCAGATTGTTGTCGACCGCGATCGCGATGGGGTGGATGAGTTCGCTGGCGCGCGGCGAGACGACGACGCCGCCGACCACGATGCCGGTGCCAGGACGGCAGAACAGCTTCACGAAGCCGTCCCTGATGCCCTGCATCTTGGCCCGCGGGTTGCGCAGCAGCGGGAGTTTGACGACCCGTGCGTCGATCAGGCCCGCGTCGACGTCGGCCTGGGTGTAGCCGACGGTGGCGATCTCGGGGTCGGTGAAGACGTTGGAGGAGACCGTCTTGAGGTTGAGCGGGCCGACTGTCTCGCCCAGGAAGTGGTACATCGCGATCCGGCCCTGCATGGCGGCGACCGAGGCGAGCGCGAACACGCCCGTGACGTCGCCCGCCGCGTACACGCCGGGGGCCGAGGTGCGGGAGACCTTGTCCGTCCAGATGTGGCCGGACTCCTTCAGCTTGACGCCCGCGCCCTCCAGACCCATGGCGGCGGTGTTCGGTATCGCGCCGACCGCCATGAGGCAGTGGCTGCCGGTGATCACACGCCCGTCGGAGAGGGTGACCTCGACGCGGTCGCCGACCCGCTTGACGGCCTCGGCGCGGGAACGGGCCATGACGTTCATGCCGCGGCGGCGGAAGACGTCCTCCAGGACGGCGGCGGCGTCCGGGTCCTCGCCCGGCAGGACGCGGTCGCGTGAGGAGACGAGCGTCACCTTGGAGCCGAGCGCCTGGTACGCGCCGGCGAACTCGGCGCCGGTCACGCCCGAGCCGACCACGATGAGCTCCTCGGGGAGCTCCTCCAGGTCGTAGACCTGGGTCCAGTTCAGGATCCGCTCGCCGTCCGGCTTCGCGTCGGGCAGCTCACGGGGGCGGCCGCCCGTGGCGATCAGCACGGCGTCGGCGGTGAGGGTCTCCGTACTGCCGTCGGCCGCCTCGACGACGACGGTGCGGGAGCCGTCGATCGCCTGCATGCCCTCCAGCCGGCCGCGGCCGCGCATCACGCGGGCGCCCGCGCGGGTGACGGAGGCGGTGATGTCGTGGGACTGGGCGAGCGCGAGGCGCTTGACGCGCCGGTTGACCTTGCCGAGGTCGACACCGACGACGCGGGCGGCCTTCTCGGTGGGCGGTGTGTCGTCCGCCACGATGATGCCGAGTTCCTCGTACGAGGAGTCGAAGGTGGTCATCACCTCAGCTGTCGCGATCAGGGTCTTCGACGGGACGCAGTCGGTGAGCACCGAAGCCCCGCCCAGGCCGTCGCAGTCGACGACCGTCACCTCCGCACCCAGCTGGCTGGCCACCAGGGCCGCTTCGTATCCGCCGGGTCCGCCACCAATGATCACGATCCGAGTCACGTACCCCATTGTCCCGCACGCGCCAACTGATCACTTACGGGGGCGGCGTCCCCCTGTCGTACTCTCGTGTCCATGTCGCTCTACGCCGCCTACGCCGGCAACCTCGACGCCCGGCTGATGACGCGCCGCGCCCCGCACTCCCCCCTGCGCGGCACCGGTTGGCTCAGCGGCTGGCGGCTGACCTTCGGCGGCGAGCAGATGGGCTGGGAGGGCGCGCTCGCCACCCTGGTGGAGGACCCGCTGCACCAGGTCTTCGTCGGGCTCTACGACATCGCCCCGGTCGACGAGGAGGCGGTGGACCGCTGGGAGGGCGTCCCACTGGGGATCTACCGGCGCCACATGGTGCGGGTGCACACCCTCGACGGCGACCTGCCCGCATGGATCTACGTCCTCAACGACTACGAGGGCGGACTGCCGTCGGCGCGCTATCTCGGCGAGATCGCGGACGCGGCCGAGTCGGCGGGCGCCCCGCACGACTACGTCATGGAGCTGCGCAAGCGGCCCTGCTGACGGCGTTCGGCACGACCGCGCGCGCCGGAACGCGCGGCAGGGCGCGCGGTGCCGCGGAGGACACCGCGGCAGCGCCGCGTGCGGCACCTCGTCGCACCCCGGATCAGGCCGGCCCGGCCGGGCGCCCATGGCGCGGCGTGACGGCCCTCCCAGGCCCCCGCGCGGGCAGTCAACCGGCGGATTCTCTGAAATTTCGCAGACCGTGACCCGGAGCGTCTACGCGCGTAGGAGATAACCGGCTACTCTCATGCGCGTGAACTCTTCCGCAACTCCCCCCGCCGCCCGCACCCCGCTGGGCGACCCGTACGCCGCCGCCACGGCCGCCGCCGCCCGCCTGCGCGAACTGACCGGCGGCGAGACCCACGACGTCGCCCTGGTCATGGGCTCCGGATGGGTGCCGGCCGCCGACGCCCTCGGCGAGGCCGAGTACGAGTTCGCGGTGACCGAACTGCCGGGCTTCCCGCCGCCCGCCGTGGCGGGACACTCCGGCACCGTGCGTTCCGTGCGGATCGGCGACAAGCGGGCGCTGGTCTACCTCGGCCGCAACCACTACTACGAGGGCCACGGAGTCGCCACCGTCGTGCACGGCGTGCGCACCGCCGTCGCCGCCGGCTGCAAGACCGTCGTCCTGACCAACGGCTGCGGCGGGCTGCGCCCCACCTACCGCCCCGGCCAGGCCGTGCTGATCGGCGACCACATCAACATGACGGCCACCTCGCCGATCGTCGGCGCCAACTTCGTCGACCTCACCGACCTGTACTCGCCGCGTCTGCGTGCCCTGTGCAAGGAGATCGACCCCTCCCTGGAGGAGGGCGTCTACGTCCAGCTCCCCGGCCCGCACTACGAGACCCCGGCCGAGATCAACATGGTGCGGGCCATCGGCGGCGACCTCGTCGGCATGTCCACCGCGCTGGAGGCCATCGCCGCCCGCGAGGCGGGCGCCGAGGTGCTCGGCATCTCCCTGGTGACCAACCTCGCCGCCGGCATGACGGGCGAGCCGCTGAACCACGAGGAGGTCCTGGAGGCGGGCCGCGACTCAGCCGCCCGGATGGGCAGCCTGCTCGCCCAGGTGCTCAAGCGGATCTGACCACCCCGCGCGCGAGTTCGAGGGTGCCCTCACTCTGGTGAGGGAAGGCACCCCACACGGGGAGGTGGGGAGCGGCGCTCGCCGCCGCGGCCGGCTCCGCCGCCCGGCCGGAGGCGACCGTGCCACACGCCCCGCCCTTCCGCCGAGGCACCCGTCACGGCACGACGGGCCGAGGCCAGGCCGACCCGAGCGCGGCGCGGTCGGCACCGAAGACCGAGACATCGCAGGAGATCACGTGGCAAGCGCAAGCGAGAACGCGGAACTGATCCCTCAGGCGCGCACCTGGCTGGCCGAGGACCCGGACCCCGACACCCGAGCCGAGCTCGAGGCCCTGCTCGCGGCCGTCGAGGCCGGTGACACGGCCGCGGCCGACGACCTCGCGGCCAGGTTCGCGGGCACCCTGCAGTTCGGCACGGCGGGACTGCGCGGGGAACTCGGCGCCGGCCCCATGCGCATGAACCGCTCCGTGGTCATCCGGGCCGCCGCCGGTCTGGCCGCCTACCTCAAGGCGCGGGGACAGGGCGACGGGCTGGTCGTCGTGGGACACGACGCCCGCCACAAGTCGGTGGACTTCGCCCGCGACACCGCCTCCGTCATGGTCGGCGCCGGCCTGCGGGCGGCCGTGCTGCCCGGCCCGCTGCCGACACCCGTGCTGGCCTTCGCCATCCGCCATCTCGGCGCGGTCGCGGGCGTCGCGGTGACCGCGAGTCACAACCCTCCGCGCGACAACGGCTACAAGGTCTACCTGGGCGACGGCTCGCAGATCGTCCCTCCCGCCGACGCCGGGATCGCCGAGGAGATCGCCGCGGTCGGCCCGCTCGCCGGCGTGCCGCTGGCCGACGAGGGCTGGGAGACGCTCGGCGAGGAGGTCGTGGAGGCCTACCTGGACCGCGCCTCCTCCGTCGTGGACCGGCACACCCCGCGCGACGTCTCGGTGGTCTACACCCCCCTGCACGGGGTGGGTCGCGATGTGCTGACCGCCGCCTTCGTGCGGGCCGGGTTCCCCGCTCCGCACGTCGTCGCCGAACAGGGCGAGCCCGACCCGGACTTCCCGACCGTCGCCTTCCCCAACCCGGAGGAGCCGGGGGCGATGGACCTGGCCTTCGCCGCCGCCCGGGCGCTCGGCCCCGACATCGTCATCGCCAACGACCCCGACGCCGACCGCTGCGCCGTGGCCGTGCCCGACCGCGCCGCCGCGGGCGGCTGGCGGATGCTGCGCGGCGACGAGGTCGGCGCGCTGCTCGCCACCCATCTGGTGCACCGCCGGGCCATCGGCACCTTCGCGGCCAGCATCGTCTCCTCCTCCCTGCTGTCCCGCATCGCGGCCCGCGCGGGCCTGCCCTACGCCGAGACCCTGACCGGCTTCAAGTGGATCTCCCGGGTGGAGGGCCTGCGCTTCGGCTACGAGGAGGCGCTCGGCTACTGCGTCGACCCCGCGGGGGTGCGCGACAAGGACGGTGTCACCGCCGCCCTGGCCGTGGCGGAGCTGACCGCCGAGCTCAAGGCCAAGGGCCGCACGCTCGCCGACCTGCTGGACGACATCGCCCTGGAGTACGGGCTGCACGCCACCGATCAGCTCTCGGTGCGGGTCGCCGACCTGTCGGTCATCGACGACGCGATGAGCCGGCTGCGCGAGCGGCCGCCCAGCTCGCTGGCCGGACTCTCCGTCGTCACCGCCGAGGACCTCGCCAAGGGCAGTGCGGAGTTGCCGCCCACCGACGGGCTTCGCTACCGGCTGGCCGGCTCCCCGGACGCCGGTGTCGAATCGGCCCGGGTGATCGTGCGGCCGAGCGGCACGGAGCCCAAGCTGAAGTGCTACCTGGAGGTCGTGCTGTCCGTGCCGGGCGCCGACCGGCTGGCAGCGGTCCGCGCGCAGGCAGCCGAGGTCCTGGCGGCCGTCAAGGCCGACCTCGCGACCGCCGCCGGGCTCCCCGGGGACGAGGCCGCGGCACGCCCGTGACCCCGCGGGGTGGCGCCGCCCCGAGCCGGCCCTTCCCGGCGCGGGCGCGGGGCCGCGTCATCCCCGTCCCTGCGGGTGCTCAGCCGATGGGCGAGCACCGCGTCCGGTGCGCGCTCAGCCGATGGCGAGCAGCACAATCAGCACGACCGCACCGGCCACCGCCGGGGCGATCACCTCGAACGCCCAGCGGACCGTGACCTCGCTGGGAGCGCCTTCCCGGCCGCCGTGCCGCTGCGCGAGCTCGCGCAGCTCGTCCACCACGCGGTCGGACCAGGCCCTGGTCGCGTCCTCGGTGCCGGCACGGGACCCCGGGGTCACGCCCGGCTCGCCCCCGGTGGCCGCGCGCGAGGCGGCCCGCGCCGCCCGCTTGCGCGCCCGCATCGACACCGGGATGGCCCACATCTGGTACTTCCTGCCCTCCGCGAACAGCTCGGTCGAGTACCCCGCGCGCAGCCCCTCCACAGCGCCCCAGGACGCGCTGATGGTGCGGAAGGGATTGCGGACCAGGATGCGGTCCTCGCCGGCCCGGACCACCGGGCGCAGGGTGAACGCGACGATCAGCGGCACGATCAGCAGCATCAGCGCGAGGGCCACCCAGGGGGTGTTCCCCGTGCCGCGGACGATCGCGTCGATGCCGAGCCACAGCGTGATGGCGAGCATGAGCGCACCGCCGGCGACACCGGCCGCCGAGCGGAAGGACCGCTCGGCGTACTTCGGCTGCCCGGGGCCGGGCTGCGGTTCGGGGGCGGGGTTCTTGGAGCTCGTCATGAGATCAGATTGTGCCTGACCCCGGAGCTTCGCCGGGCGGCGCGGAGGTTGCGTTAGTGCATCGGCGTCAGCGCTCGCCTACTGGTACGCCTTGTCCTTTCGCGAGTCGTAGACGCGCTTGCCCGCAGCGTCGTAGCCCTGGATGTGGGGCAGGGATTCCTCCGGCGCGGTGAGTATCCCGGTCGCGACGAAGTAGCCGTGGTCGAGCGCGGCCTGCTGCGTGACGCCGCCCCAGGAAACGGTGACCTTGGCGACCCCGGGGTCGACCGTGCCGATGCTGCCCCAGCGGAAGGGAAGCTTGATGGGCAGCCGCGGTCCGGTGGCGCCGTACTCCTTGTAGAGCTGGTAGCCGTTGTCGTCCGGCACGACGGGCCCACGGCCCGCAGCGCCGTCCGCTCCGACACTGCTGCCGACACTGCCCGCCTCCCCGTTCTTGTCCGTGCAGATCAGACGGACGGGGTTGCCGTCCACGGTTGCGACCGCCACGACGCGGATGCCATCGCCCGGGGAGTTCTCGTCACCTGAGGCGTTCAGCGCGAGTATCACGCGGTAGTCCTCGGCGTTCCCGTAGTCGCGTGCGAAGGGGAACCCCTTGGGTCGGTGTTCCCCGCTGTACGCGAGGCACCTCCCCAGTACCTCGGCCGCCTGCTCCATCGTGATCCCGTCGGCCAGCTGCCCCGGTGTCGCCGGGCCCGCGGGCCCGCCGGGCGACGCGCTCGTCCGCCCCGGGGCGGACGAGTGCGACTCGGCGGCGCTCGCCGGCGCCGACAGGCGGGTGTCATTCGCGGGCTGGGCAGCGTCTGGCTGGTAGTGCATCGCGATGGCCGTGCCGGGCACCGCGACCAGCGCCGCCAGCCCCGCCCCCGCGGCGAGCACCCGGCGTCTGCGGCTCGTCCTGCCGTGCCGCACGATCGTGGCGTAGGGCGCCTCGCCCGTGCGCAGCACGTCCGTCTGTTCCTCGAGGAGCTCGCGCAGCCGCGCCTCGAACTCCGTGTCACCGTCCGCGGGGCCGTGCCCCGGCGTGTTCCCCATGTCCCTCATCAGGCTCCTCCTCCGACCTTCGCGTCCTTCGCCATGCCCCACGGCCCCGTCCCAGCGCTCGCCCCAGCCCCGGGCCCCGCGGCCGCCCCGGCGCCGACGGGCTCCGCAGCCGGCACGGCCGTGCCCAGCCGGGCCCGCAGCTTGGCCAGGCCCCGGGCCGCCTGGCTCTTGACCGTGCCGGCCGAGCAGCCCAGCACGTGGGCCACCTCGGTCTCCGACAGGTCGTCCCAGTACCGCAGCACGACCACGGCCCGCTGCCGTGCGGGCAGCTCACCGAGCGCCGCCAGCAGCACCTCGCGCTGCGCCACCCGCGCGGTGGGGTCGGCCCCCGCACCTTCGGGCGGTATGTCTGTGAGCCGTTCGGCCACGCGTTTCTTGCGGAAGCGGTCCTTGTTGCAGCTGATCAGGATCCGCCGCACATACGCGTCCGGATTGTCGCTGCGCTGCACCCGCCGCCAGGACCGATAGGCCTTGGCCAACGCCGTCTGCGCCAGGTCCTCGGCGTGATGCCCGTCACCTGTGAGCAGATAGGCGGTCCTGACCAGATGGGTCCATCTGGCGCGGACGTAGCCTTGGAATTCCGCCTCGTCGTCTGGATTCATCGATGACCCCCTTCACCCACCAGACCACCGGTTCCGCCGATTCGGTTGCCGGGCCCCGCCTGCGAGTCCGAACAGACCCATCCCGACCGGTGACATCCGCTACGCGCGTAGATATGCTGGCCTGGTGACCATGCCCAGCACTGTTCCCGCTCACGGCCCCGACGCCGCGGCCCGGCTGGCGTCCATGGCCGACGTCACGGCCTCCGACGCCGCGCTGCGCCGCTTCCTGCACGGGCTGCCCGGCGTCGACGCGGTCGGCCTCGAAGCCCGCGCCGCAAGCCTCGGCACCCGCTCGATCAAGACCACGGCGAAGGCGTACGCCATCGACCTCGCGATCTCGATGATCGACCTCACCACACTCGAGGGCGCCGACACCCCGGGCAAGGTCCGGGCGCTGTCCGCCAAGGGCGTCAACCCGGACCCGACCGACCGCGCGACCCCGCGGGTCGCCGCGATCTGCGTCTACCCGGACATGGTCGCGACGGCCAAGGAGGCCCTCGGCGGCTCCGGCGTGCGTGTCGCCTCCGTCGCCACCGCCTTCCCCGCCGGGCGGGCCGCGCTGCCGGTCAAGCTGGCCGACACCGCCGACGCGGTGGCCGCGGGCGCCGACGAAGTGGACATGGTCATCGACCGGGGCGCCTTCCTGTCCGGCCGGTACCTGAAGGTCTTCGAGGAGATCAAGGCGGTCAAGGAGGCATGCCGCCGCCCTGACGGCAGCTCCGCCCGCCTCAAGGTGATCTTCGAGACCGGCGAGCTCGCGACGTACGACAACATCCGCCGCGCCTCCTGGCTCGGCATGCTCGCCGGCGCGGACTTCATCAAGACCTCCACCGGCAAGGTCGCGGTCAACGCCACCCCCGCCAACACCCTGCTGATGCTCGAGGCCGTGCGCGACTTCCGCGCCGCCACGGGCGTGCAGGTCGGCGTGAAGCCGGCCGGCGGCATCCGCACCTCCAAGGACGCCATCAAGTTCCTGGTCCTCGTCAACGAGACCGTGGGCGACGAGTGGCTGAGCAACGAGTGGTTCCGGTTCGGCGCGTCCAGCCTGCTGAACGATCTGCTCATGCAGCGCCAGAAGCTGAGCACCGGCCGCTACTCCGGTCCCGACTACGTGACGGTGGACTGAGAACTCACGATGACCAAGACCAAGCACAACCAGCAGCCCCAGCAGACCCCGCCGGCCGGGCAGCCGAAGCCGGGCTCCGCCTTCGCCTACGCGCCGGCGCCGGAGTCCCGTTCCGTCGTCGACATCGCCCCCTCTTACGGCCTGTTCATCGACGGCGAGTTCACCGACGCCGCCGACGGCCGGGCCTTCAAGACGGTGAGCCCCTCCAGCGAGGAGGTTCTCTCCGAGGTCGCCCGGGCCGGCGAGGCGGACGTCGACCGGGCCGTGCGGGCCGCCCGCAAGGCCTTCGCCTCCTGGTCGGCGCTGCCCGGCTCGGAACGCGCCAAGTACCTGTTCCGCATCGCCCGGATCATCCAGGAGCGCTCGCGCGAGCTGGCGGTGCTGGAGACACTGGACAACGGCAAGCCGATCAAGGAGACCCGCGACGCCGACCTCCCGCTGGTCGCCGCGCACTTCTTCTACTACGCGGGCTGGGCCGACAAGCTCGCGCACGCCGGCTTCGGCCCGGACCCCCGCCCGCTGGGCGTGGCCGGCCAGGTCATCCCCTGGAACTTCCCCCTGCTGATGCTGGCGTGGAAGATCGCCCCGGCGCTGGCCACCGGCAACACGGTCGTCCTCAAGCCGGCCGAGACCACCCCCCTGTCGGCCCTGTTCTTCGCCGACATCTGCCGCCAGGCGGGCCTGCCCAGGGGCGTCGTCAACATCCTCCCCGGCTACGGGGACGCCGGCGCCGCGCTGGTGGCCCACGAGGGCGTCGACAAGGTCGCCTTCACGGGCTCCACCGCCGTCGGCAAGCAGATCGCCCGCACCGTCGCCGGCAGCCGCAAGAAGCTCACCCTGGAACTGGGCGGCAAGGGCGCCAACATCGTCTTCGACGACGCGCCGGTCGACCAGGCGGTCGAGGGCATCGTGGGCGGCATCTTCTTCAACCAGGGCCAGGTCTGCTGCGCGGGCTCCCGGCTGCTCGTCCAGGAGTCCGTCGCGGACGAGGTGCTGGACGCGCTCAAGCGCCGGCTGTCGACGCTGCGCCTCGGCGACCCGCTGGACAAGAACACCGACATCGGGGCCATCAACTCCGCCGAGCAGCTCGCCAGGATCACCGAGCTCGCCGAGGCCGGCGAGGCCGAGGGCGCCGAGCGCTGGTCGCCCGCGTGCGAACTGCCCTCCACGGGCTACTGGTTCGCTCCCACCGTGTTCACCGGGGTGACCCAGGCGCACCGCATCGCCCGCGAGGAGGTCTTCGGCCCGGTGCTGTCGGTGCTGACCTTCCGCACGCCGGCCGAGGCCGTGGAGAAGGCCAACAACACCCCGTACGGGCTGTCCGCCGGGATCTGGACGGAGAAGGGCTCGCGCATCCTCTCGGTCGCGAACCAGCTCCGGGCCGGGGTGGTGTGGGCCAACACGTTCAACAAGTTCGACCCGACCTCGCCCTTCGGCGGCTACAAGGAGTCGGGCTTCGGCCGCGAGGGCGGCCGCCACGGTCTGGAGGCGTACCTCGATGTCTGACGCAAGGCTGTCCGTCTTCAAGACCTACAAGCTGTTCGTCGGGGGCAAATTCCCCCGCAGCGAGAGCGGGCGGGTGTACGAGGTGACCGACTCCAAGGGCGCGTGGCTCGCCAACGCCCCGCAGTCCTCCCGCAAGGACGCCCGTGACGCGGTGTCCGCCGCCCGCAAGGCGTTCGGCGGCTGGTCGGGCGCGACCGCGTACAACCGGGGGCAGATCCTCTACCGCGTCGCGGAGATGCTCGAGGGCCGCCGGGAGCAGTTCGTCCGCGAGGTAGGCCAGGCCGAGGGGCTGTCGAAGTCCAAGGCGGCGGCCGTGGTGGACGCCGCGATCGACCGCTGGGTCTGGTACGCGGGCTGGACGGACAAGATCGCTCAGGTCGTGGGCGGCGCCAACCCGGTGGCGGGGCCGTACTTCAACCTGTCGAGCCCCGAGCCGACCGGTGTCGTCGCGGTCGTCGCGCCCCAGGAGTCGTCCTTCCTGGGTCTGGTCTCGGTGATCGCCCCGGTGATCGCCACCGGCAACACCGCGGTCGTGGTGACCAGCGAGCGGGCCCCGCTGCCCGCGCTGTCGCTGGGCGAGGTACTGGCCACCTCCGACCTGCCGGGCGGGGTCGTCAACATCCTCTCCGGCCGCGCCTCCGAGGTCGCTCCGACGCTCGCCGCGCACATGGACGTCAACGCGCTGGACCTGGCCGGGACGGTGGACGACCCCGAGCTCGCGAAGGAACTGGAGGTCGCCGCCGCGGACAACCTCAAGCGCGTGCTCCGTCCACAGGCTGTGGACTGGGCCGCCGAGCCCGGCACGGACCGGATGACGGCCTTCCTGGAGACCAAGACCGTCTGGCATCCGGCCGGGGCCGGCGCGTCCTCGGGTTCCGCCTACTGACCGCTTCCCCCCGGCGGCCCGTCCCGTCACCGGGACGGGCGGCGCCCGCACGGCCGTACGGCCCCCACGACCGATGCGTCGGCGCGGAGGCCCGCCGCTCGCCTGTACCGGCGACGGCGTCAGCCGCGCTGCAGCTTGCCGACGCCGTCGCCGACCAGCGGCAGGTCGGCGACGGTGCGGCTGTCGGCGACCGGCTTGGTGACGTACGCCGTGGAGACCGGCTTGAAGTCGGCGACCTGCGAACCCACGGAATTGTCCAGCGGGTTGACTGCCGTCCGCGCGAGCGGGTTGACCGGCAGGTGGTTCACCGTGCCGACCAGGGCAGACGTCGCGGCCCGGCCGTTCTCGGCGAGCGTGGCCTCACCTCCGCTTCGGGCGTCCGCGTGCGCCGCCCCCGCGGAGGCGACGGCCGCGACGGACGACACCGCGAGCACGGCGGCGCGGAGGAGATGACGGGAGAACTGCGGCATGAGGATCCACCTGCCTGGTCGCCGGCCCGCGCACGGACCGGTCAGCGGACGGCGCGACGGCCGTCGCCTAACGCGACAATGACGTCACCAACCGTAGTTGGTTGAACATCACGCATCCAAAGCATGTCCCGGCGGGTCACTCCAAAGACGGAATGCGTCACACTGGTGTCCCGTGAGCTCTCGCCCTCCCGCCGCCCGCGTGATCCTGCTGACCGGCCCCTCCGGGTCCGGCAAGTCCTCCCTCGCCGCCCGCACCGGCCTGCCCGTCCTACGGCTGGACGACTTCTACAAGGAGGGTGACGACCCGTCCCTCCCGATGCTGCCGAGCGGCATCGGCACGGACTGGGACTCCCCCCGGTCGTGGAACGCCGACGCCGCCGTCGCCGCCGTCGCGGAGCTGTGCGCCACGGGCCGGACCGCCGTTCCGGTCTACGACATCGCCACCAGCTCCCTCACCGGACGGACGCAGATCGGCCTCGCCGGGGCTCCGCTCTTCATCGCCGAGGGCATCTTCGCCGCCGACATCGTCGCGCGCTGCGCCGAACTCGGCCTGCTCGCCGACGCCCTGTGCCTGAGCCGCGGCGCGGTCACCACCGCCCGCCGCCGCTTCGTCCGGGACCTGCGCGAGGGGCGCAAGTCGCTGCCCTTCCTGCTGCGCCGCGGCTGGAACCTGATGCGCGCGGAGCGGGGCATCGTCGCCCGCCACGCGGAGCTCGGGGCGCATGTGTGCGACCGGGACGAGGCGGTGGAACGGATCGGTCGCGCGACCGCCCCACCGGCCGCCGTCCGGGTCTGAGACCGGCGGCACGCGGGTCCCTTCGGACATGCACGAGGGAGCGGTGCGCACGGACCCCCCGCCGTGCGACCGCTCCCTCGTGCTTCCCGTTCCCCCGGTGGTCCCCCCGTTCCCCCGGGCCGGGCCCCGTTCCCCCGTGTCCCCCGACCCGGAGCCCGTTCCCCCCTGTTCCCCCGGTTCCCCCCGGCGTCAGGCCACCAACTCGCCGAACGCCGCCGCCTCGTCGACGCCCGCGCTGAGCGTCGCGTCCTCACGCAGCCGGCGCAGGGAGCGCCAGATGCTGCTCTTGACCGTGCCGACGCTGATGCCCAGGATCTTGGCGATCTCCGGGTCGGTGCGGCCCTCGTAGTAACGGAGCACCAGCATCGTGCGCTGCGGCTCCGGAAGCTTGGCCAGTGCCTGCCACAGCACGGCCCGCAGCTCGGTGCCGCGCATCGCGTCCGTCTCGCCCACCGTCTCCGGCAGCTCCTCGGTCGGGTACTCGTTGAGCTTGCGGCGCCGCCAGGCGCTGATGTGCAGGTTGGTCATGGTCCGCCGCAGGTAGCCGCCGACCGCGGCCTTGTCGCTGATCCGGTCCCAGGCGCGGTAGGTGGAGAACAGCGCGGTCTGCAGCAGGTCCTCCGCCTCGTGCCGGTCGCCCGTCAGGTGGTAGGCGGTCGCGTACAGGGAGGCCCGGCGCTCCTGGACGTAGGCGGTGAAGTCCGCGTCCGCGGTGAAGCACCGCTGCCCCGGGATCTCCCGGGGCCCCGTGTCCTCGCCCTGAATACCCTGAATGCCCTGACCGCCCTGACCGCCCTGACCGCCCTCGATCGCCGTGATGTAGGACGGCCGGTTGCGGAGGGCCTGGCGAACGGCGCCACGGGCGCACCCGCCCCCGCGCCTCGCGGCAGCGGGCATCTCGGCGTCACGTCCCGCGGTGTGCAGGCGCGGCTGAAGGACTGCGGTGGCCGTCGTGCTGTGCAGTGCGTTCATTTCGCGCCCCCCGTGGGTGGAGCCGGTCCGGTCGTCGTACCCCTCCGGCGGGGGCCGCCCGATGGCGTCCCCGTCGATGACCACTAGCGTGCCCGGCCAGTTTCATGGCGCTGTCCGCCGAGTGTCACAACCGCGCAACAGACCACGGCGGTACCTACCGGGTGCCCTCTTGGGAGAGAATGCGAGGGTGCCTTTCCTGTTGCTGATCGAGGACGACGACGCCATCCGAGCGAGCCTCGAACTCGCCCTGTCGCGCCAGGGCCACCGTGTGGTGGCCGCGGCCACGGGCGAGGACGGGCTGCAGCTGCTGCGCGAGCACCGGCCGGACCTGATCGTGCTGGACGTGATGCTGCCGGGCATCGACGGCTTCGAGGTCTGCCGGCGCATCCGCCGCACCGACCAGCTGCCGATCATCCTGCTGACCGCGCGCAGCGACGACATCGACGTGGTGGTGGGCCTGGAGTCCGGCGCCGACGACTACGTCGTCAAGCCCATCCAGCCGCGCGTCCTGGACGCCCGTATCCGCGCCGTGCTGCGCCGGGGCGAGCGCGACAGCACCGACTCGGCCGCCTTCGGCAGCATCGTCATCGACCGCTCGGCGATGACCGTCACCAAGAACGGCGAGGACCTGCAACTCACTCCGACCGAGCTGCGGCTGCTGCTGGAGCTGAGCCGCCGCCCCGGGCAGGCCCTGTCCCGGCAGCAGTTGCTGCGCCTGGTGTGGGAGCACGACTACCTCGGCGACTCGCGGCTGGTGGACGCCTGCGTGCAGCGGCTGCGCGCCAAGATCGAGGACGTGCCCTCCTCGCCGACCCTGATCCGTACCGTCCGGGGTGTCGGGTACCGCTTGGACGCACCGGCGTGAGTCGACCCGACCACCAGGACACGGCCGGTGACGACGATGCGGATCGGCCGCTGAGCGGCTGGAGGTCACGGCTGCTGCGGCTCACCAGTCTCCGGCTGCGCCTGGTCGCCGTCTTCGCCGCCGTGGCACTGGCGGCCGCCGTCTCCGCCTCCGGCATCGCCTACTGGCTCAACCGCGACGCCGTGCTGACCCGCGCCCAGAACGCCGCCCTCAACGACTTCCGCGCCTCGATGACCCGCAACGCGGGCTCGCTGCCGCGCCATCCGTCCTGCGACAAGCTGGCCGACGCGGCGCGCGGCATCGGCGCCGGCACCCAGAACTACCAGGTACTGCTGATCGGCACCGGCCCGGACGGCGAGCGCTGCGCGACCAAGTCGCAGAGCGACGGCTTCTCGCTGGACGCCGTGCCCCTGAGGCTGCGCAAGGCCGTCAGCAAGCGCAACCCCAAGACGGGCGACCCCGCGGAGTACCACCTGTACTGGCAGCGGGTCACCCTCGACGACCAGCCGTACCTGGTGGGCGGGGCCAAGGTGATCGGCGGCGGGCCGACCGGCTACATGTTCAAGTCGCTGGAGGCCGAGCGCAAGGACCTCAACTCGCTGGCCTGGTCGCTCGGGATCGCCACCGCCCTCGCCCTGATCGGGGCGGCGCTGCTGGCCCAGGCCGCCGCGTCCACCGTGCTGCGGCCGGTGGCACGTCTCGGCGAGGCCGCCAGGCGGCTCGGCGAGGGCAAGCTCGACACCCGCCTGCGGGTCACCGGCACCGACGAACTCGCCGAGCTGTCGCGGACGTTCAACCGCACCGCCGAGCGGCTGGAGCGGCGGGTCGACGAGCTCAGCCAGCGTGAGGCGGCCAGCCGCCGCTTCGTCGCCGACATGTCGCACGAGCTGCGCACCCCGCTGACCGCGATCACCGCCGTGACGGAGGTGCTGGAGGAGGAGACGGACTCGCTCGACCCGATGATCGCTCCCGCGGTGCGGTTGGTGGTGAGCGAGACCAAGCGGCTGGGGGAGCTGGTGGAGAACCTGATGGAGGTGACCCGCTTCGACGCGGGCACCGCGCGCCTGGTCCTGGACGACGTGGACGTCTCCGACCTGGTCACCGCCTGCATCGACGCCCGCGCCTGGCTCGACGCGGTGGAACTGGACGCGCCGCGCGGCATCATCGCGCAGCTCGACCCGCGTCGCATCGACGTGATCCTCGCCAACCTGATCGGCAACGCCCTCAAGCACGGCGGCTCGCCGGTCCGGGTCAGGGTCCGGCAGGACGGGGACGAACTCGTCGTCGAGGTCGCCGACAACGGCCCCGGCATCCCGGAGGACATACTGCCGCACGTCTTCGACCGGTTCTTCAAGGCGGACGCCTCCCGGGCCCGTTCCGAGGGAAGCGGCCTGGGCCTGTCCATCGCCTTGGAGAACGCCCACATCCACGGCGGGGAGATCTCCGCGGCCAACAACCCCGGGGGCGGCGCGGTGTTCACGCTGCGGCTGCCGATGCGCACCGAGGCGGGCCGGGCGGCGGAGCCCGGGGAAGGGAACGACAGCACATGACGCAGCCGTCCCGGGAGACGGCGCCGGACGCCCCGGGCGCCCGCCCAGCGGGCGCCGCCGCCCGGCGTGCCCCGCTCCTCGTCCTGCTCGGCGTCGTCCTGCTGGCGGGCTGCGGCATCCGCACCACCTCTGTGCCGGTGGACGCGGGGCCGGCGCCGTCCCGCGTGTCCTGCGCGGTGCCGGACGAGGAGGCCACCACCACGGCGACGGCCTCCGCGTCGCCCAGGGGACTGACCGCGCGGGTGTATCTGGTGTGCAGCGCCCAGGTGGCCGCGGTGAGCCGCTCGGTGCGGGCCGAGGGCCTGGACCGGCTGGGCACCGCCGCGCTGCTCCTGCGCGAGCTGCAGCGCAAGCCGCGCGCCGGCGAGGCGTCGGCCGGGTTCACCACGGCGGTGCAGGGCGATCTGGCGGTGGGGCGACCGCGCCGCGGCGACCCGCGCGGGTCGCTGCGGCTCAGCGCCCCGCTGAGCGATCTGCCTCCGTTCGCGCTCGCCCAGGTGGTGTGCACCTACGCCGGATCGGCGGTGGGCTCCGGTGACGGCTCGGTTCTTCTGGGCGGCTCCGACGGCACCCCGGTGCGCCGCTACACCTGCACCGGTGACCTGCGCACCGACCCGGAGGCGGCGGAGACCGCCGGAACCGCCGTGAAATGACAGACGTCCTTCCAGACGTGCGGCGCGACGGCTCTTACCCGAAAGTGCGCGCGGTGGGACTGGTGCTCACCGCCGTCCATCTGGCTCTGGTCGGGTGGCTGACACTGCGCCCGCAGTACGTGCCCTGGGTGGACGCGCCCAACCTGCGACCGTTGGCCACCCTCCGCTCCGACCTCGCCACGGGCCCCGCGGAGGCTGCCCGCCGGATCGGCACGGGGCTGGCCCTGCTGGCCCCGCTGGGTGTGCTGCTGCCGCTGGCCGGAGGGCGGGTACGGGTGTCCGCGGCGGGCTCGTTCGCGCGCACGGTCTTCGCGGGGCTGATGATCTCGCTCGCCCTGGAGTTCGCCCAGACCGGGGTGCCGGGCCAGATCTTCGATGTGGACGCCCTGCTGCTGAACACGGCCGGCGTCGCGCTGGCCCACCTCGCCGTGGTGCCCGCGACGCGCGCGTGGGCGCACCGGCGCAGCGTCCGTCGGCAGGATCAACTGAGCGGTGCTCAGGGACGCACCCCGACGCTTCCCAGGGTCGGGATCGCACCGTAGAGCGACGTCGCGCGGTGGTCCGCTCTCCTACGGTGATGTCATCGGCCGGAGAGACCGGCCCGGATCGCGAAGGAGCACCCGCCATGTCCGCACTGGTCCGCCCGCGTCAGCGCCGGATGATCGCCGGGTCTGCGCCGGGCTCGCAGACCGGTTCGGCACCTCCGCCACCACGATGCGCGTGATCTTCCTGCTGTCCTGCCTGCTGCCGGGACCGCAGTTCCTGCTCTATCTCGCGTTGTGGCTGCTGCTGCCGAACGAGACAGGCGCCAGGGCCGCCGTGTGACACCACGGGCCCCGGAGCACCGACGGGCCGCGCCCCTTAAGAGGGGGCGCGGCCCGTCCGGCGTTCGTCTCGCGGTGCTCAGCCGCCGATCGGCAGGCCCTGCAGCGGGAGCTGGCCGAGCTGGCCGCCGACGGGGAGACCGCCGAGCAGCGTGTTCACGCCCTGGGGCGTGTTCTGTGCGCCGGGGATGAGCTTGGCCGAGGCCGGCAGGCTGCCGGCGACGGCGTCGACCGGGACCGCCTTCGCGACGCCGGAGACCGGCACCGAGGCCGGGACGGCGGCCGGCAGGGTCGCGGCGTCCGGCAGGCCCAGGCCGGAGGGCAGCGGAGCGGCGGAGGCGGCGCCCGCGGCTGCCCCGACGAAGGCCACGCCCAGCGCGGCGGCACCGAGAGTCTTGACGGTTCCGGTCTTCATGGTGGTGTCCTCGTGATGGGGAATGGTGCGTCCGCCGCGCCACACACGGAAGGTGTTCGCGGGATGTCGCAACGTAGCGACGGAAGGCGGGGCGGTGCAAGCAGCGCCGCGCGGCAGCCCGGGGGCCGCCCCGTCCGACGCCGCAGGGCCGGACAGCCGGGCGCTCATCCCTCTTCCGGCGGGGAATCGCTGGCCACGGCGGTCGCGGCGGTCGTCTGGCGGAACAGCCACTCGGCTTTCAGCTCCGAGTACCCGGGCTTGATCACGTCATTGATCATCGCGAGACGTTCGTCGAAAGGGATGAAAGCGGACTTCATCGCGTTGACCGTGAACCACTGCATGTCGTCGAGGGTGTGACCGAAGGCGGCGACCAGTTCGGTGAACTCGCGGCTCATGGTCGTGCCGCTCATCAGGCGGTTGTCGGTGTTGACCGTGACCCGGAAGTGCAGCCGGCGCAGCAGGCCGAGGGGGTGCTCCGCGTAGGAGGCGGCCGCACCGGTCTGCAGGTTGCTGGTGGGGCACATCTCCAGGGGGATGCGCTTGTCGCGCACATAGTTGGCGAGCCGCCCGAGCGAGACCGTGCCGTCGTCGGCGACCTGGATGTCGTCGATGATGCGCACGCCGTGGCCGAGCCGGTCGGCGCCACACCACTGGAGGGCCTGCCAGATGGAGGGCAGCCCGAACGCCTCGCCGGCGTGGATGGTGAAGTGGAAGTTCTCCCGCTGGAGGTACTCGAAGGCGTCGAGGTGGCGGGTGGGCGGGAAGCCGGCCTCGGCGCCCGCGATGTCGAAACCGACGACACCCCGGTCGCGGTAGCGGATGGCGAGTTCGGCGATCTCCTGCGAACGGGCGGCGTGCCGCATCGCGGTGAGCAGGGCGCCCACCCGGATCCGGCCGCCCGCCTCGCGGGCGCGCCGTTCGCCCTCCCGGAAGCCCTCGTTGACGGCCTCCACGACCTCGTCGAGGCAGAGCCCGCCTTCGACGTGGAGTTCGGGGGCGTAGCGCACCTCGGCGTAGACGACGCCGTCGGCCGCGAGGTCCTCGGCGCACTCGGCGGCGACCCGGGTGAGCGCCTCGCGGGTCTGCATGACGCCCACCGTGTGCGAGAACGTCTCCAGGTAGCGCTCCAGTGAGCCGGAGTCGGCGGCCTCGCGGAACCAGGTGCCGAGCTTGTCCGGATCGGTCTCCGGCAAGCCGTCGTAGCCCGACGCGCGGGCCAGGTCGACGACGGTGCCGGGGCGGACGCCGCCGTCGAGGTGGTCGTGTAGCAGCACCTTGGGGGCGCGCCGGATCTGCTCGGGCGTGGGGGTGGCCCCCGCAGCGCCCGCGGGGAAGGGGAGCGTGCTTGAGCTCGTCATTCCCGAAACATACCCTCTATGCGCGTAGAACTCGGGGTGATGCCGAATATTGACCTGCCGACCAGGTCGTGCGCACCATGCCGTCTGCCATGGTTACGCCATGGCTTCGCAAGCTTTACCGGTGCGTGGTGCGCGGTTGGGGAAGAGGGTGACCCCGGGTCTGAGCCCGGCGGCCTGGCGGGAGACGGACGGCGAGGCGGTCCGTGCCGCGGTGCTGCTGCTGCCCGGCGGACGTGCCTCGAGCACGCGCCGCCGCTCCCCCGTGGCCGCTGCGGCGATGGTGCCGCTGGCCCTCCGTATGGTGCGGGCCGCGGGCCGCGGCGAGGGCCTGGCCGTGCACGTCGTGCACTACCGCTTCCGCGGCTGGAACGGCGGGAACGACCACCCGGCCGAGGACGCGCGATGGGCGGTCGACGAGGTCGTCCGCCGTTACGGTGACGTGCCGGTGTCGCTGGTCGGCATGGACATGGGCGCCCGTGCGGCGTTGCGGGCGGCGGGCCACCCGGCCGTCACCTGCGCGGTCGCCATAGCCCCGTGGCTGCCGGACGCGCACGAGCCCGAGCCGGTCAAGCAGCTCATAGGCCGCCATGTCCTGATCGTGCACGGCACGAACGACGACTCCACCGACCCCGGTCTGTCCTACCGGCTGGCCGAACGGGTCAAGAAGGTCAACCGGGACGTGTGCCGCTTCGAGGTGCACACAGCAGGCCATCAGCTCCGCGACCACCGGGAGGAAGTCGCCGCCCTGGCCTCCGACTTCGTCCTGGGCAACCTGCTGGGGCGGTCCTTCGCCCGCCCGGTCGCCGACGCGCTGGCCGCCCCTCCCCCGCTCGGCCTGCGCATGCCTCTGGCCTCGGGTTTCGGCCGCTCGTTGCGGGCGCGCTGAGGCGGCCGCGGGTCCCGCCTTCGCGCCGGCGGGGTGGGCGGGGTCGGCGGAGTCAACGGAGTCGGCCTACGCAGGTCCGGGATCGGCACGCCGTCGTACTCCCCGACGGCCTCCCGCCGTCGGGGGCGCCGGTTCCCCACCTGGGATGTCCTGCCTGCCGTCAGCTGGGTTTCTCGGGGATCGACGACAGGTGAACACGCGAGCCCAGCAAGCCGAGAGCCGTTGCCGGAGTGGGGAGGGCCGGGCGCGCGCCGTCAGTCGGGGAGGAGCCGACCGCGCCGGTCCAGCAGGAACTTCTTGAACGCGGCCACGGGAGGCGTGTCGGGGTGGCCGCCGAGCCAGGCCACCCCGATCTCCCGGACCGCCCGCGGGGCGGTCACCGTCAGTTCCACGACACCCGGCCGCGGGACGAGCGGCGGCGGCAGCAGGGCCACCCCGAGACCGGCGGCGACCAGCCCGCGCAGGGTCTCCGCCTCCTCCCCCTCGAAGCCCACCCGCGGGGTGAAGCCCGCCTCGGCGCACAGCGCGTCGGTGATGCGCCGCAGCCCGTAGCCGGCCTCCAGGCTCACGAACAGCTCCCCGGCCGCCTCCGCCAGGCGCACCCTGCGGCGCGACGCGAGACGGTGGTCGGCGGGGACGACCAGCCGCAGCCGCTGCTCGTCCAGGCGGCGGACGACCAGGTCGGGCGCCTCCGGCACTGGCGAGGTCAGACACAGGTCCAGTTCGCCGGCGCGCAGCCCGGCGAGCATCGCCTCGCCGTAGTTCTGCACGAGTTGGAAGCGGATCCGCGGGTGGTCGGCGCGAAAGGCCCGCAGCAGGGCCGGCACGGTCTCCGGGCCGAGCGTGTGGAGGAAGCCGAAGGCGACCCGTCCGGCCTGCGGGTCGGCATCGGCGCGCACGGACTCGGCCGAGCGCTCCACCTCGCCCAGCGCCCGCTCCACGGAGGCGAGGAAGCCGCGGCCCGCGGGGGTGAGCGAGACCGTCCGGCCCTGTCGGGCGAAGAGCGTGACACCGAGGTCGAGTTCGAGCCGCGCCATGGAGCGGCTGAGCGTCGACTGGGGCACGCCCAGCTCGCGCGCCGCACGCGTGACGTGCTCGTGTCGCGCCACGGCGGCGAACTGGGCGAGCCTGGGCGCCAGCACCGCCGCCCAGGACGCGCTGTCGAGCTCCGCCCGTATGTCTTTCGCGTCACCGGACGGCGACACCGACCGGGCCGACCTCGCCTCATGCGCCATGGGAACGATTATCGCCACTTCATGCATTGGACGCATGAAATGGCCCCGGCCTAACGTGAAGACATGCCTCCCGCCGATACCGGGGCGTCCGCCGTGACACGGCCGGGCGCCGCCGCCTCAGCCCCAGCCGGCACGCTCCGACCGGGAGAGCCCGGCTACCGCCGCGCCATCGCGGCCCTGTTCGCCGCGGGTCTCGCCACCTTCGCCCTCCTCTACTCGACGCAGGCCCTCCTGCCGGCGCTCTCCACGGGCCTGTCCCTCAGCCCGGCCCAGGCCAGCCTCACCGTCTCGGCCACCACCGGCGCGCTGGCGCTGGCCCTGCTGCCGGTGAGCGCGCTCAGCGAGAAGTACGGGCGCACCGCCGTGATGACGGCATCGGTCTTCAGCGCCTCGGCACTGGCCCTTGCCGTCCCCTTCGCACCGGACCTGACCACGCTGGTCGTGCTGCGTGCCGCGCAGGGCGTGGCCCTGGCCGGACTCCCGGCCACCGCGATGGCGTATCTCGGCGAGGAGATCCACCCCAAGGCCGTCGCCTCCGCGATCGGCCTGTACGTCGCGGGCAACAGCATCGGCGGCATGAGCTCGCGGGTCCTGACCGGCGCGGTGGCACAGGCCTTCGGCTGGCGCGCCGCACTGCTCGCCGCCGGCGTCATGGCGGTGCTGTGCGCCACCGCCTTCCGCCTGCTGGTCCCCGCGGCCCGCAACTTCCGTCCTGGCCCGGTCAGTCCCGCAGCCCTGTGGCACACGGTCACCGGCCACCTGGGCACCCCGCTGCTGCGCCGGCTCTATCTGATCGGGCTGTTGTTCATGGCGGTCTTCGGTGCCGTCTACAACGTGCTGGGCTACCGGCTCGCCGCCGCGCCCTTCGGCCTGTCGCAGACCGCGATCGGCCTGATCTTCCTGGTCTACCTGGTCGGCACCGGCGCCTCCGCGGCCTCGGGCGTCCTGCACGGCCGCCTCGGCCGGCGCGGCGCCCTGTACGTCGCCGTGGTGCTGGCCGCGGGCGGGCTGCTGCTGACGCTCGCCGGTTCCCTCGTGCTGGTGCTGAGCGGGCTGGTGCTCGTGACGGCCGGCTTCTTCACCGGCCACTCCATCGCCTCCGGCGCGGTCAGCCGTACCGCCACCACCGGTCGCGCCCAGGCCTCCGCGCTCTATCTGACCGCGTACTACGTCGGCAACAGCCTCGGCGGCACCCTCGGCGCCTCCGCCTTCCACTCCGCCGGCTGGACCGGCACCGTCGCCTTCTGCCTGGCCGCCGTCCTCGGCGTCGCGGGGGTCACCCTGCACGCGGCCCGGCGGGCGGCCGCGGACCGGCGGTTCGGCGCCTCGGTGGGCCGGACGACCCGGCGGGCGGCCTGACGGACGGCTTCTGACGGAGGGCTTCTGACGGCTTTCGAAGGACGGCCCGTCGGGGGAACGCGAACGGGACCGGTGGAAGGCCACCGGTCCCGTCGGTTTGCCGCGGGGCGCCCCCGCCCGGGCGATCAGGCGATGCGGTCCAGCACGATCGGGTCCGGCGTGTACGCCGCGCCCGCCGGGGAGATCTCGACGCCGCCGCTGAGGGCTTCGAGCGCGTACCCGAACTTCTCCGGGGTGTCGGTGTGCAGGGTGAGCAGCGGCTGGCCCTGGGTGACCTCGGCCCCCGGCTTGGCGTGCAGCTCGACGCCCGCGCCGGCCTGCACCGGGTCCTCCTTGCGGGCCCGGCCGGCGCCCAGGCGCCAGGCGGCGACGCCGACGGCGTAGGCGTCCAGGCCGGTGAGGACCCCGGAGCGCTCGGCCGTGACGACGTGCTGCTCGCGCGCGACGGGCAGCGCCGCGTCCGGGTCGCCGCCCTGGGCGGCGATCATGCGCCGCCACACGTCCATGGCGGACCCGTCGGCGAGCGCCTTGGCCGGGTCCGCGTCCTTCAGGCCCGCCGCGTCGAGCATCTCGCGCGCCAGGGCGAGGGTCAGCTCGACCACGTCGGCCGGGCCGCCGCCCGCCAGCACCTCGACGGACTCGCGGACCTCCAGCGCGTTGCCGGCGGTCAGGCCGAGCGGGGTGGACATGTCGGTGAGCAGGGCCACCGTCCGCACCCCGTGGTCGGTGCCGAGGCCCACCATGGTGGAGGCCAGCTCGCGGGCCTGCTCGAGGTTCTTCATGAAGGCGCCGGAGCCGACCTTGACGTCAAGCACGAGCGAGCCCGTGCCCTCGGCGATCTTCTTGGACATGATCGAGGAGGCGATCAGCGGGATGGCCTCGACGGTGCCGGTGACGTCGCGCAGCGCGTACAGCTTCCTGTCGGCCGGGGCGAGGCCGTCGCCGGCGGCGCAGACGACGGCGCCGGTGTCGCCCAGGACCCGCAGCATCTCCTCGTTCGACAGCAGCGCCCGCCAGCCGGGGATCGACTCCAGCTTGTCCAGGGTGCCGCCGGTGTGGCCGAGGCCGCGGCCGGAGAGCTGGGGGACGGCCGCGCCGCACGCCGCGACCAGGGGGGCGAGCGGCAGCGTGATCTTGTCGCCGACACCGCCGGTGGAGTGCTTGTCCGCCGTCGGGCGGGGCAGCGAGGAGAAGTCCATGCGCTCGCCGCTGGCGATCATCGCGGCCGTCCAGCGCGCGATCTCCGCCCGGTCCATGCCGTTGAGCAGGATCGCCATCGCGAGCGCGGACATCTGCTCGTCGGCGACCTCACCCCTGGTGTAGGCGTCGATGACCCAGTCGATCTGGTCGTCGCCGAGGCGGCCGCCGTCGCGCTTGGTGCGGATGACGGAAATGGCGTCCATGGTTCACGTACCTTCTTAGCGGTTGGTCAGGTCGTCCGGGCCGAACGCGTCGGGGAGCACCTCGCGCATCGTGCGGATGCCGTCGGACATCTCCACCAGCAGGTCGGGGCCGCCGTGCTCCCACAGCAGCTGGCGGCAGCGGCCGCACGGCATCAGCTGGTCGCCGTTGCGGTCCACGCAGGTGAAGGCGACGAGCCGGCCGCCCCCGGTGGCGTGCAGGATCGACACCAGGCCGCACTCGGCGCACAGGCCGAGGCCGTAGCTGGCGTTCTCCACGTTGCACGCCGCGATGACCCGCCCGTCGTCCACCAGCGCGGCCGCGCCGACGGGGAAGCGGGAGTAGGGCACATAGGCCCGGGACATGGCGTCCCGGGCCTGCGCCCGCAGGCCGTCCCAGTCGACGGCGTCGACGGCGTCGACGCCGTCGGCGCCGGCCCGGCCCGCGGGGCCGCTCACTTGCCCTGACCCTTCCGGTACCTCATACCGTCAGCCTTGGGCATCCGCAGGCGCTGTGCCGACAGGGAGAGCACCAGCAGGGTGACGACGTACGGGGTCGCGCCCACGAACTCGCCGGGCACCTCGTCGGTGAGCAGGTACCAGGCCAGCACCAGCGCGCCGACGACGAGGCTGACGCCGCCCTGCCAGAAGCTCCGCTTCCACAGCTTCCAGGCCGCCAGCAGCACCAGCAGGACCACCAGGAGCAGCAGCAGCGCGTGCACCGTGGGGCCGCCGTTGCGCAGCTGGAGCGCGTCGGAGTAGCCGAAGAGGCCGGCGCCGGTGGCGAGGCCGCCGACCCGCCAGTTGCCGAAGATCATCGCGGCGAGGCCGATGTAGCCGCGGCCGCCGGTCTGGCCCTCGAGGTAGATGTGCGCGGGCACCATCGCCAGGAAGGCGCCGCCGAGGCCGGCGAGGCCGCCGGAGGCGATCACGGCGACGTACTTGTACAGGTAGACGTTGACGCCCAGCGACTCGGCCGCGACCGGGTTCTCACCGCAGGAGCGCAGCCGCAGGCCGAACGGGCTGCGCCACAGCAGGAAGAAGCTGCCGACGAAGAGCACCACCGCGACGACCGTGAGCGCGGACACGTCGGTGACCAGGCCGCCGAGGATGCCGGCCAGGTCGGAGACGAAGAACCAGCCGTGCTTCTCGATGCTCGCCAGCCCGTCGGACAGTCCGGGGATGTCGAACGTCGGCAGGGCGTCGACCGGTGGGGACTGCTTGGGGTTGCCGCCCTTGGTGGCCGCCTCACCGGTGGAGAACCACAGCTTGGCGAGGTACTGGGTGGCGCCGAGCGCCAGGATGTTGATGGCCACACCGGAGATGATGTGGTCGACGCCGAAGGTGACGGTGGCGATCGCGTGGATCAGGCCGCCGAGCGCACCGCCGACGACGCCGGCGAGGACGCCCACCCAGGGGTTGGTCTGCCAGCCGGCCCAGGCGCCGAAGAAGGTGCCGAGGATCATCATGCCCTCGAGGCCGATGTTGACCACGCCGGAGCGCTCGGACCACAGGCCGGCCAGACCGGCGAGGCCGATCGGCACGGCGAGACCGAGCGCCGCCGTGATCTGGCCCTGGGCGGTGAGCTGGTCCTGGCCGGTGATGATCCGGACCACCGACACCAGCGCGATGGCTGCGGCGATGATCAGCAGGATCACCGGGAAGGAGAGGCGGCCCTTGCGGCCCGTGGCCCCTGCGGCCTTGGGAGCCGCGGGCGGCGGGGTCTGGGTCGTCGTGGCGGTCACGCCGTCACCTCCTTCTTCATGCGGGCCTGGGCGGCGAGCTCCTCGCCGACCTTCTGCTGCTGGCGCTTGAGGCCGTAGCGTCGGACGAGTTCGTAGGCGATGACGACGCTCAGGACGATGACGCCCTGCATCACGCCGACTATCTCCTTGTCGTAGCCGTTGAACTCCAGCCGGCCGGAGCCGCGCTCCAGGAAGCCCCACAGCAGCGCGGCCAGCGCGATGCCGACCGGGTTGTTGCGGCCCAGCAGCGCCACCGAGATGCCGGTGAAGCCGATACCCGCGGGGAAGAGGTCGGCGCCGTATGCGTGCACGTCGTTCAGCAGCAGCGGCAGGCCGGTGAGGCCGGCCAGGCCGCCGGAGATCAGCATGCTGACGACCACCATGCGCTTGACGCTGACGCCGCTCGCGGTGGCCGCGCTCTCGGACAGGCCGACGCTGCGCAGGTCGAACCCGAAGCGGGTGCGGCCGAGGACGAACCAGTAGCCGACGCCGATGACGACGGCGAACACGACGAAGCCGTAGATCTGGCCGACGTTCTCGCCCAGGTCGAAGGTGAACAGGTGGCCCGAGGAGGGCAGCGGCGTGGTCGACACCGAGGTCTGCGCCTTGTCGAGGTGGCCGAGTCGGCCGTCCTTGAGCAGGTAGCCGACGATGTAGGTGGCGATCGAGTTCAGCATGATCGTCGCGATGACCTCGCTGACCCCGCGGGTGGTCTTCAGCACGCCCGCGATACCGGCCCACAATGCGCCGACGACCATGGCGATCACGATGATCAGCGGGATCTGGAGGTAGCTCGGCAGGGTCACCGCCCCGCCGACAGCGGCGGCGAAGAAGACGCCCAGGCGGTACTGGCCCTCGACACCGATGTTGAACAGGTTCATGCGGAAGCCGACGGCGACCGCGATACCCGCGATGTAGTAGTAGCTGGCCTTGTTGATGATCTCGACCTGGCTGTCGCTCTTGAAGCCGTAGTCGAACATCGTCCCGAAGGCGCCGAACGGCTCCTTGCCCGTGGCGGCCAGCACCAGGGCCGTGATCACGAACGCGGCCACGAGCGCCAGCACGGGGGCGGCTATGGCGAGGAGCACCCGCTCCTTGTCGATCTTCTTCATCGGTCCTCTCCCCCGTGGGCGGTGTCGCCGTCCTCGTGCTCGAGATGGCCGGCGGCCGCGCCGGTCATCGCGGAGCCCAGCTCCTCCGGGGTGATGGTGGCGGGGTCGGCGTCGGCGACCAGGCGGCCGCGGTACATGACGCGCAGGGTGTCGGACAGGCCGATCAGCTCGTCCAGGTCGGCGGAGATCAGCAGCACGGCCAGGCCCTCGCGGCGGGCCTCGCGGATCTGGTCCCAGATCTGCGCCTGGGCGCCGACGTCCACACCGCGGGTGGGGTGCGCGGCGATCAGCAGCTTGGGCTGGTGGCTCATCTCGCGGCCGACGATCAGCTTCTGCTGGTTGCCGCCGGACAGGGACGCGGCGGTCACCTCGATGCCCGGGGTGCGGACGTCGTACTCGCGCACGATCCGCTCGGTGTCGCGGCGGGCCGCGGCCGGGTCGAGGAAGGCGCCCTTGCTGTTGGGGCGCTCGGTGACGTGGCCCAGGATGCGGTTCTCCCAGAGGGGGGCCTCCAGCAGCAGCCCGTGCCGTTGCCGGTCCTCGGGGATGTAGCCGATGCCGCCCTCGCGGCGCTTGCGCGTCGCGAGGTGGGTGATCTCGGCGCCGTCCAGGACTATCCGGCCCTCGTCGGGCGGGAGGATGCCCATGATCGCCTCGACCAGCTCCGCCTGGCCGTTGCCCTCGACACCCGCGATGCCGAGGACCTCGCCCTTGTGGATGGTGAGGGAGATCCGGTCCAGGACGACGCGCTCGATGCCCTCCAGGTCGGTCTCCGACAGGTGCAGACCCTCGACGGTCAGCATCGGGACGTCGGTGACCGTGGACTCGCGGGTCTCGGGGGACGGCAGCTCGCTGCCGACCATCAGCTCCGCGAGCTGCTTGGGGGTCGTGGTCGCCGGGTCGGCGCTGCCGACCGTGGTGCCCCGGCGGATGACGGTGATCTCGTCGGCGACGGAGAGCACCTCGCCCAGCTTGTGGGAGATGAAGATGACGGTCAGGCCCTCGGCCTTGAGCTCGCGCAGGTTGTCGAAGAGCGCGTCGACCTCCTGCGGGACGAGGACCGCGGTCGGCTCGTCGAGGATCAGCGTACGGGCGCCGCGGAAGAGGACCTTCAGGATCTCGACGCGCTGACGGTCGGCGACACCGAGGTCCTCCACCAGGACGTCCGGGCGCACCCCGAGGCCGTAGGCGTCGGAGATCTCGCGTATCTTCGCCCGCGCGCGGCCGCCGATGCCGTACAGCTTCTCGCTGCCGAGGACGACGTTCTCGAGGACGGTGAGGTTGTCGGCGAGCATGAAGTGCTGGTGCACCATGCCGATGCCGCGGGCGATGGCGTCGCCCGGGTCGTGGAAGGTGACCCGCTCGCCGTCGATGGTGATGGTGCCCTCGTCCGGCTTCTGCATGCCGTAGAGGATCTTCATCAGCGTCGACTTGCCGGCGCCGTTCTCTCCCACGAGGGCGTGGACCGTGCCACGGCGAACCGTGATGTCGATGTCGTGGTTGGCCACGACGCCTGGGAATCGCTTGGTGATGCCGCGGAGCTCCACGGCATGGGGGCTGCTGGGGGGGCTGGACGCGTTGATGGCGCACTCTCCTCGCGGAAAAGAGCGGGGCGGGCGGGGTGTTGGCGAACGTACCGCGAGAAGAGGTCTCTACGCGCGTAGCATTGCCAGATCCATAACGTGGTAAGTCACACAACGGACACCGCGTGCGCGGCACCGGCCGCACGCAGGCGCGAGGCCCGGAAAGGGGAGCCTGGGCTGTCCCCTCCCGAGCCTCGCGACCGGTGCCTACGAGAGACCGGACGTCACTTGACGGTGGTCTTGACCTTGATCTCGCCGCTGACGATCTTCTGCTTGGCGGCGTCCAGCTGGGACTTGATGTCGTCGATGAAGCCGCCGCTGGTGGACAGGCCGACACCGTCCTTGGCCAGGTCGTAGGAGCGGGTGCCGGTCAGCGGGCTGCCGTCCTTGACCGACTTGACCGCGTCGTAGACCGCGACGTCCACGTTCTTCAGCGCGGAGGTCAGGATCGAGTCCTTGTACTTGGCCAGACCCGGCTGCTCGTGCTGGTCGGAGTCGACACCGATCGCCCAGGCGCCGGACTTGCCGGCGACGGCCTCGATGGCGCCGTTGCCGGAGGAGCCGGCGGCGGCGTAGATCACGTCGATGCCGTTGTCCAGCATGCCCTGCGCGGCGGCCTTGCCCTTGGCGGGGTCGGAGAAGCCGGAGATGTCCGAGCCACTGGTCAGGTACTGGGTGGTGACCTTGACCTTCGGGTTGGTCTCCTCGACGCCCTGGCGGAAGCCGGCCTCGAACTTGTTGATCAGCGGGATGTCCACGCCGCCGATGAAGCCGACCTTGTTGTCCTTGGTCTTCAGGGCGGCGGCGACACCGGCGAGGTAGGAGCTCTGCTCCTCGGTGAAGACGATGCTGTCGACGTTCTTGGCGTCGACGACGGAGTCGACGATCGCGAAGGTCGTCTTGGGGTACTTCTTGGCCGCGGCCGTGATGGACTCGGCGTACGCGAAGCCGACGCCGATGACGGGGTTGTAACCCGCGTCGGCCAGGTCCTCCAGGCGCTGCTCGCGGTCGGCCTCGGTGTCGGAGGTCTTGGCGGTCAGCTCCTTGACGTCGACACCGAAGTCGGCCTTGGCCTTGTCCAGGCCCTTGGCGGCGGAGTCGTTGAACGAGTGGTCGCCACGACCACCCACGTCGTAGGCGACGCCGACCTTCAGCTTGTCGCTGTTGCCGCCGTCACCACCACCACTGTCCTTGGAGCTGCTTCCGCAAGCGGTCGCGGTGAGCGCGAGAGCCGCGGAGGCTATACCCGCGGCGGCGATCTTGGTTACCCGGCGCAAGAGGGTACCCCTTCAACTCTGAGCGCCCCGTCCGGCGCTGGCTTAACCCGGAGCTTAACGCGCGTAGATGTCAGGTAAAGGGGGGTTGGCGGCCCGTTATCGGATCGTCGCATTTCGGCCAGGTGACCCGGCCGTGTCGACCGGGTCACCGACCGTCATGCCAGCAGCGCAGCGGAGGTGAACAGCTCCACTCCGACCTTGATCGCGCCTTCGTCGACGTCGAAGTCACCTTGGTGCAGATCACGCTTTGACGTGTCCCCAACGGGACGGACACCCAACCGCGCCAGCGCGCCCGGAACCTGTTCCAGGTACCAGGAGAAGTCCTCACCGCCGAGGCTCTGCTCGGTGTCCTCGACGGTGTGCGCGCCATAGCGGGCCGTCATGGCGTCGCGCAGCAGCTCGGTGGCGTCCGCCTCGTTCACCACCGGCGGTACGCCGCGGTGATAGGTCAGCTCCCACTTGGCCCTGTACATGGCGGCCACCTGGTCGATCACCTCGTGGACCAGGTCGGGCGCCTCGTGCCAGGCGTCCAGCTCCAGGCAGCGGACCGTGCCCTCGAGCTCGGCGTGCTGCGGGATGACGTTGGCCGCGTGGCCGGCCTCGATGCGGCCCCACACGATGCTCATCCCGGCCCGGGGGTCGATCCGGCGGGCCAGCGCCATCGGGAGTTCGGTGGCCATCTTGGCGGTGGCCATCACCAGGTCGGTGGTCAGGTGGGGGCGGGCCGTGTGGCCGCCCGCGCCGTCCAGGGAGAGCTCCAGCCGGTCCACGGCCGAGGTGATCGGCCCCTGGCGCAGCCCGATCCGCCCGACCTCGACCTTCGGGTCGCAGTGCACGGCCAGGATCCGGCCCACGCCGTCCAGCGCGTCCGCCTTGATGGCGTCCAGCGCGCCGCCCGGCATGACCTCCTCGGCCGGCTGGAACACCAGCCGTACCGGACGCCTCAGCTTCCCCTCGCGCTCCAGCTCCGCCAGCACCAGGCCGGCGCCGAGCACCACCGTGGTGTGCACGTCGTGACCGCAGGCGTGCGCCCGGCCGGGCACCGTCGAGCGGTACTCCACGCGCTTGGTGTCCGGGATCGGGAGCGCGTCGAGGTCCGCGCGCAGCGCCAGCCGCGGACGCTCCGGGTCCGTGGCGCCGATGTCGCACACCAGACCGGTGCCCCCCGGCAGCACACGGGGGCTGAGGCCGGCCTGCTCCAGGCGGGCCTTGACCGCGGCGGTGGTACGGAACTCCTGTCGGCCCAGCTCGGGGTTCATGTGCAGGTCCCGCCGGAACGCCACGAGTTCGGCACGGAGCCGTTCGGGGAGGACGCCCAGCAGGGCGCCGTCGGGTGCGGAGGGAACCGTGGGCGCCACAGGCACGGGATTTTCGGAGGGTTCGGTGGCTGAGTCGTTCACCTCCGACAGGCTAGACCGCATCTGTGCTCCTGATCGCTACATCGCCGTAAATTCATGCCTCGCGAGAAAGAAAAACTCCCCGTTCGGTGCGTACCCCGCCGGGGACAGGGGTATGAACCAGGTTTATCTCTCGCCACTCCATAGTGGCCCAACGATCGCCCAGCCGCGAGGCAACGCCGTGTGAGCGACCCGGAACGGCCCATGACGCGAGCGTGCCACCGCCCCGGCCACGGAGGGTGACGCCGCAGGCTCGTCGCACCCCCGCTCGGCGGTCAGGGGGCTCGCGAAGTGGTGCCGGGGGACCGGGAGACCCCGGTCTTCGCTCACGCTGAGCTACGTCGCGGACGGGCGACGCGCCATGATCCGACCCCGCACCGGCGGGGCGGGAAGGCCACCGGGGACTTTGCGTGATACCGCTCACGCCCGCAGGGCGGCGGCTGACGCGTGGGTGAAGTGGCAAGAGCGGGGGCACGGTGCCGGCTGCTTCCGCGGGACCACTCACCCGGGACGCCGCCCCGGCACGCCCGGCCGCCGGTCAGGTCCGGCTCCGCGGCGCGGCCGATCAGGGCGCGGGCGCAGGTGCGTCCGGGTCGGGGCCCGGTCGGCGCGGCGCGCGGGGTGCCGGCCCTGCGGCGCGCGACCGGGCCCGGCCACCTCTGCACGGCCGCGACGGTGCCGGACGGCGCGGTGCCGTCGGCCCGGGGTCGGCGGAGGTACCCCGACGCGGAAGGCGGTCGTCCTCCGTACCCGAAGCGCCGCACCACCGGCACGGGGTGCGAACGGCGGTCCGGAGCGGGGACGCGGTCGGGAACGGGGATTTCAGACGACCGGGTTCGCGCCCGAGGCCACCGAGGACAGGCCGTGCAGGTCGCGGGCGCTGCCCGTGATCCCGGACAGGAAGCTCTGCGCCCGCGGCGAGGCCTTGCCGGTCAGCCACTCCGGGTCGACGTCGCAGACGGTGATCTTGACGCCGGTGCCCTCCAGAGCGAGCGGCAGGGTGTGCACGACGGTGGAGGGGAAGCTCACGATGGTGTGGCCGATCGGGCCGCGGCGGGCGATCAGTTCCAGCGGCAGGTCGGGCCGGACGATCTGCAGCCCGGTCTCCGCGGTCAGCCGGTGCAGCTTGTCGGCGCTCTCACGGCGGTGCGCGAAGTAGCGGGTGGCACCGTGCGCCCTGGTCAGGGACGCGACGGCGGCCAGATAGCGCTCGGGGTCGACCACCCCGGTCTCCACCAAAGAGGTGCCGACGATGTCGGTGCCGGCGCTGATGGTGGGCGGGCCGAAGCGTGCCCGGGTCCAGGCGAAGCGGTTGGCCCGCACCGCCATCCCGGCGGGAGGCGAGGCGGGCATCGAACTGAACAGCTCGACCCGCCGCCCGGGGCCGGGAGTGAGCCGGCGCCGGGCCGCCGAGGCGAAGCCCCCGAAGGCCGCGTCCACCGGCGAGAGCCGGCGGCCGCTGCGGTGCCAGCGGACGAGCCGGGCGCGCTTGGCGAGCAGTTCGGTGAACTCCATGGTCGCCGTGCCGTCGTCCACGACGGTGATCTCCTTCGCCCGGCTGAGCGGCAGGAGCACCTGCACCAGCCGGGAGAAGGGGTCGCCGAGGACGATCCGCCCCGCGGCCCGCAGGCCCGGGGCCAGTTCGGCGGCGGTGCGCAGCAGCGAACCCCTGGAGGCGCGGGCTTCGCACCAGCGCACCGTGATGCCCTCGTCCATGGCCAGCTCCGCCATACGGCGGAGCTGGCCGCGCGTCATGGGGTCACGCGGGGCGAGGGCCACGATGGTCAGTGGCCGCCCGGGCGCCACCGGACCCGGCACGGACGGGGCCGTCCCGGGTCGCGGCGAGAGCACCGCGGGCGGGTGGACATGCGCCCACTCCAGCACGTTGAGCAGCTGAACGGGGCTCTCCACGAGTGCCAGAGTGCCGCTGTCGCTCATGGATCAGGCCGACACCGACGCCGGCTCGGCGGCGGCCGCGGCCTGGGCCGCCTCCTGCTCGGCGATGACGCCGGGCACGCGGCGCAGCTTCTTCATCGGGCCGAGCTCGCCCTCGTAGACCTTCTTGACACCGTCGCCGAGCGCCTGCTCGATGATGCGGATGTCGCGGACGAGGCGGTCCAGGCCCTGCGGCTCGACGGAAGCGGCCTGGTCCGAGCCCCAGTTGGCGCGGTCGAGGGTGATGTGGCGCTCGACGAAGACGGCGCCGAGGGCGACGGCCGCGAGCGTGGTCTGCAGGCCGATCTCGTGACCGGAGTAGCCGACCGGCACGTTCGGGAACTCACGCTGCAGGGTGTTGATCATCCGCAGGTTGAGCTCCTCGTGCTTCGCCGGGTAGGTCGAGGTGGCGTGGCACAGGATGATGTTCTCGCTGCCGAGCACCTCCACCGCGTGGCGGATCTGCTTCGGGGTGGACATGCCGGTCGAGAGGATGACCGTCTTGCCGGTGGCGCGCAGGGCGCGCAGCAGCTCGTCGTCGGTCAGCGAGGCCGAGGCGACCTTGTGGACCCGGACGCGCTCGAACTTCTCGAGGAACTCCACGGACGGGACGTCCCACGGGGAGGCGAACCAGTCGATGCCCTTCTTGGCGCAGTACTCGTCGATCGCGCGGTACTCGTCCTCACCGAACTCCACCTTGTGGCGGTAGTCGATGTACGTCATACGGCCCCAGGGGGTGTCGCGCTCGATGTCCCACTGGTCGCGCGGGGTGCAGATCTCAGGGGTGCGCTTCTGGAACTTCACGCCGTCGGCGCCGGCCGTCACGGCCGAGTCGATCAGGGCGAAGGCGTCCTCGAGGGAGCCGTTGTGGTTGATGCCGATCTCGCCGGTGACGTAGACGGGCTGGCCGGGGCCGACCAGGCGGTCGCCGATCGGACGGAGGCGGGCGTTGGTGGTGGTCACTGGGAGAGTTCCCTTCGGGAAAGTGAGGGGCCGAGGATCCAAGAGGCGATCTCGCGGATCGCTCCGCTTCCTCCGGGCGTTGCGGTGACGGAGCGGGCGGCGTCCTTGACGATGTCGTGCGCGTTGGCGACGGCCGTGGGCCAGCCGACGAGCCCGAAGCAGCCGAGGTCGTTGACGTCGTTGCCGACGTACAGGACCCGCTCGGGGGCGATTCCTTGCTCCTCGCACCACTGCTTCAGTGCGAGGTCCTTGCGGTCGATGCCGTGGAGCACGGGGACCTTGAGCTTGCGGGCCCGCGCGGCGACGACCGGGTTGGTCTCCGTGGACAGGATCAGGACGGGCAGACCGTTGTCCCGCAGGGCGGCGATCCCGAGTCCGTCGCCGCGGTGCACGGTGACGGTCTCGCGTCCCTCGGAGTCGACCAGCACCGTGTCGTCGGTCTGGGTGCCGTCGAAGTCGAGTACGACCGCGTCGATGTCGTCGCGGGTCGGGCGCGCCGGAGCCCCGGCGGTGTCCTCCGCCGCGGGGGCGGGGTCCAGCAGGGGGGCCAGGGCGCGGGCGCGGGCCAGGTCGTCCGGCTCGTCGATCTCCAGGACCTTGGCGGGGTCGGTGCGCACCAGCGCGGTGTGGCCGAAGAAGCGGTGCCGCGCCTCGCGGAAGCCCGGGGCGCGCATCGCGTAGGCGGCGCCGGTCTCCAGCAGGTCCTGCGGCCGGTCCTGGCGGCGCGGGCGGTGGGCCTTGTCGTGGTTGACCCCGTAGCCGCCGGTCGCGTCCGCCGCGGCGGCGCCGATCCCCTCGGCGGCGTCGCGCCAGACGAAGCCGTGGAAGGGGGCCACGGTCACCGCGGTGTCCGCGCCGTCCTCGACGACGGCGGCGGCCACGCCGCCCACGTCCTCGCTGGTGATGAAGGGGCTGGTGCACTGCACCAGCAGCACCACGTCGGTGCGGCGCCCGGTCCGCTCCTCGTGCGCGTCCATCGCGTGCAGGACCGCGGCCTCGCTGGTCGCGGTGTCCCCGGCGATGGCGGCCGGGCGCAGGACGACCTCCGCGCCCGCGGCGCGGGCCGCGTCGGCGATGGCGGGGTCGTCGGTGGAGACGACGACGTCGGTGACGAGGGCGGCCTCGCGGCAGGCCCGCACGGCGCGGGCGACCAGCGGCAGACCGCCGACCGGGGCGAGGTTCTTGCCGGGTACGCCCTTCGAGCCGCCGCGGGCGGGAATGACGGCCAACACCGTTGGCATGGAGGCTCCTTGCGACTTGGGGGGCGGGTTCACAGCTGGCCCCACCTGCGGATCACGGGCGCGACGCGCTGCACGCCCTGGCGGTACGCGGCACGCGCCGAGTTGCGCGCGATGTCGCGCACGGCCCCGCGCAGCCCGCTGGGCGGGGCGGACTCGGTCGCGGCGCCGGGCAGGGGCTCGCCCTTCGGGTCCAGCCCGTGGCGGGCGAGCACGCCGGGCAGGTAACCGGGCGCGGTGGCGGTCGTGTAGTACGGCGCCAGCGGCGGCAGGGCAGGGGCGGCGGCCAGTTCGCCGACGCGCTCGCGCACCGCCTGGAAGGGGTCGCCGTCGGAGGCGATGCCCTGGGCGCGGGCCCACTGCGGGCGCACCCTCGGCGCCGCGCCGGAGTCGATCTCGTCCCAGGACGCGTAGGCGCCGGAACCGAGGAAGTGGTGGTTGCCCAGCGCCTCGCGGACGCCGAGGTCGGTGAGGACGGCCGTGGGGATGCCGCGGTGCATCGACTCCAGCGCCGCCGTCGAACTCACGGTGACCAGCAGGTCGGTGCGGTCCAGGACCTCGCCCATGTGCCCGTAGACGAGCGAGAGGTTCTTCGGCGGGTCCAGCTTGGACACCAGCTTCTGGTAGGGCTGCTCCTCGATGTGCGTGGTGTGCTCACCGGGCTTGCTGCGCAGCTTGACCAGGACCTCGCGCTCCGGGTGGAAGCGGGCGTGGTCCACCGCGCGACGCAGCAGGTAGGTGCGGTCCCCGCGGTTGTCCGGCACGGAGGGCTGGACGGCGAAGACCACGGTGAACGGCCGGTCGCCGGACGGCTGGTAGGGCTTGCCCTCCAGAAAGGGCAGGGCGGTCTCGACGACCGTCCCGGCGTCGGCGCCGACGCCCTCGTAGACCTCCCGGAAGCGCCGCGCGTCGTGCGCGCTGTTGGCGAGCACGGCGTCGGCGCCGGCCCGCAGCAGGAGGCCGTCGGCGAGCTTCTCGTAGACGACTCCGACGTAGCCCGTGACGACGACCGGGCGGCGGGGGGCGCCCCGCCAGGCACGGGCGAGTCCGTGCAGCATGGCCTGAACGGTGCCGCCGACGCAGGAGAGCACGACGACGTCTGCGGTGTCCCGGGAGGCGCCGGCCAGGAACTGTGCCGCCGTGACCTCGCGCATCGAGTCCGCCGGGATGCCGACCTCCGCCAGCTGGCGCTCGGTCGGGGTCGCCCGGCCGCGGAGCAGGCGGGCGTCGAGCCGCGCCTCCGGGGCGATGCGGCGCGCCGTCAGCGCACCCCATTTCCATCGGGTGTCCGAGTCGGCGAGGACGGTGACCCTGAGCGGGCCGTCGGTACTTGCTGGCACGTCGCAGACGCTAGGAATGGATTTCGAGCGGGCCTCCAACACCGCACCAACGGTTGGTTAACAACGCGCCGCCGAATGAAGACCCGGTTGCCCCGGGCACCCGATTCACTGTTCCTTCGATTTCCGTTCATCTTGCGGTGGGGGAGGCTTCAGGGTCGGGGACCAGGCCGCCTCATAGGGTGCGCCGCGTGGTCAAGCTCTCCGTCATCGTCCCGTTCTACAACGTGCAGGCATTCGCCCCCGACATGGTGAAGAGCCTCCGCGCGAATTCCCGCGCGGATTTCGAGTTCATTCTCGTGAACGATTGTGCGACGGATGACACCCCGGCGATTCTCGAGCGCGCGCTGCCCGACCTGCCCGGGGCGCGACTCGTCTCCCACGAGCGCAACGGCGGGCTCGCCACCGCCCGCAACACGGGCATCGACGCCGCCCGGGGCGAGTACCTGACCTTCCTGGACGGCGACGACTGGCTGGCCGACGGCTATCTGCCGTGCCTTCTGGAGGCCATCGAGACCCTCGGCACCGACTTCGTGCGCACCGACCACGTCGTCTCCCACGGACGCAAGCGCACCATCGCCCGGGTGCCGCACGGCCGCCGCGGGGTCGCCCTCGACCCGCGCGAGGCGATCCTGCCGGCCGACCGCACGACCTGCGTGGACTACCCGTACGCCTGGGCCGGCGTCTACCACCGGCGGCTGGTCGACGCGGGGCTGCTGCACTTCCCCGACGGGCTGCGCACCGCCGAGGACCGGCCGTGGATCTGGCGGCTGCACCGCGAGGCGAAGTCCTTCGCGGTCGTCGGCCTGCTGGGCGTCTTCTACCGGCGCGGGGTCGCCACCTCGCTCACGCAGATCGGCGACGTACGGCAGTTGGACTTCATCCGCTCCTTCGACCAGGTCCTCGCCGAGACCGCGGCGGACCCGGACGCGGACCGCCTCCTGCCCAAGGCGGTGCGCACCTACTGCGCGGTGATCGCGCACCACCTGGGCGCCATGGGCCGCTACGAGCCCCAGGTCGCGCGCGCGCTGAAGGCGATGAGCGCGGCGGCCCTGAAGCGGATGCCCCAGGAGATCCTGAACGAGGTGCTGGACACGATGGACATGCGGCGCAGCGTGCTGCTGCGCCGCACACGCAGGCGCCTCGGCGCCGCCGGGACGGTGGCCGCCTGATGCCCAGGACCCAGGTGATCCTCGCCTCGACGCTGTCCGGCGCCGCCACGGTGGCCGCCGCGTTGGACGCCGGGCTCCTCGCCCCGGCCGACCGCAGGCTGCTGCTGGTCAGCAACAACGCCGCCGTCCCCGAGACCGCGCCGGCGCTCGACACGGCACCGGGCTTCGCGGCGCTGCGCGACCGCTTCGGCCGGGTGCTCTCGTGGAACGACGCGATCGCCCCGCTGCACCCGTCGGGCTGGTCGCCCCGCCCGGACGACGCGCCGATGTGGGAGCGGTACCTGCGGCGGCTGTGGGACCTCGGCGAGGACGAGGTCGAGTTGGTCGTCGAGTCCCTGCACACCGACCCGGCCCTGGCCCTGGCCGGCGTCTTCCCCGGCGCGCCCCTCGAGGTGTACGCCGGCGGACTCATGGCCTACGGCCCGACCCCGAACAAGCTGGAACCGCTGGTCACGACCAGGGTCAACCGGGTGCTGCACCTGGATCTGGTCCCCGGGCTGCGGCCGCTGCTGCTGTCGGAGCACGGCGTCCCCGCCGAAGCCGTCCCCGCGGACGCCCTCACCGGCGTCGTCACCCGGATCGCGGAGCACGACGAGGCCGCGGCCCCGCTTCCGGAGGGAGGCGCGCTGCTGCTCGGCCAGTACCTGTCGGCGCTGGACGTCCTCACCGCCGCCGAGGAGGAGGAGCTGCACGTCCGCATGGTGCGCGGCGCCGTCGCGGCGGGTCACCGGACGCTGGTCTTCAAGCCGCACCCGGCGGCGCCCGCGCACTGGTCGCGCCTGCTGGAGCAGGAGGCACGCACCCTGGGGGCGGAGCTGACCGTCGCCGGGGGGCCGGAGCTCGCCGAGGCGCTCTTCGTACGGACGCGTCCGCGCCTGGTCGTCGGCTGCTTCTCCACCGCGCTGTTCACCGCGTCCGCCCTGTACGGGCTGCCGGTCGCGCGCGTCGGCACGGGACGGGTCCTGGAGCGGCTGTCGCCCTACGACAACGGCGAGCGCGTGCCCGCCACGATCGCCGACCGGCTCCTGCCGGACCTGGAGGGCCCGCAGGCGGTGGAAGCCTGGCGGCCGCCCACGGTGGAGCGGGTGGAAGCCGAGCTGGTGCCGCTGCTGCGGGCCGTGGGCTACTGCATGCAGCACCAGACGTACCCCCACCTGCGCGAGGACGCGGTGCGCTATCTGACGGGCGGCCTGGACGGCGGCACCTGGCGCTACTTCAGGCGGCGCCGGCTGGCGTCCCTGGGACTGCCCGGGGCGGTGCCGTCCCACCTGGCGTTCCTGCCGGCCAACCCGGCGGTGCGCAGGGTCGCACGGCGGATCAGGCACGTCGCGTCCCGCCGCTGACCGCGGGCGCCGGGCCGCGAGGGGCGCCGGGCCGCAGTACGCGTCGGCGACGGGGGTGCCGACGACCGGACATGACGAGCGCGTGGGTGACGACCGCGCACCGTGGGGGCGAGGGTCCGCTCGATGCCCGCGACGCGCAGCCCGGTCTCGAAGCGCGCGTCGCAGTGGTCGAGCCTCTCCCGGCCGGCCTCGCCCCCCAGCGACGCCCGCGGCGCTGGGGGGCGGCGTTGCCCGCGCACACCGCACCGGGCCCGGGAGCGCGGTCCACCGCAGAGGGCCTGTTCGTGATCCGTTCGGACGGCTACGACGGCCTCGCCACGCGCGAACCTGAGCGTGTCACCGCCTGGCTCGCCCGCTTCGCCGGGTGGGTCAGAACGCGTCCGCGGGGGCGTACGTCCCCCAGACCTCGCGGAGCGCGTCGCAGACCTCGCCCACCGTTGCGCGGGCACGCAGCGCGTCCCTCATCGGGTACAGGACGTCCTCCGTGCCCTCGGCAGCCTTCCGCAGCGCGGACAGCGCCGTGTCCACGGCCCGCCCGTCGCGCCCGGCGCGCAGCGCGGCCAGCCGCGCCACCTGCGCCTCCTCGATCGCCGGATCGACGCGCAGCGGCTCGTAGGGCTCCTCCTGCGCGAGCTGGAAGCGGTTGACGCCGACGACCACCCGCTCCCCGCCGTCGGTCTCCTGCGCGATCCGGTAGGCGTTGCGCTCGATCTCGGACTTCTGGAAGCCGCTCTCGATCGCGCTCACGGCCCCGCCGAGCTCCTCCACCTTGGCCATCAGCTCCAGGGCTGCCGCTTCGAGGTCGTCGGTCATCGACTCCACGGCATAGGACCCCGCGAAGGGGTCGACGGTGGCCGTCACGTCGGTCTCGTACGCGAGGACCTGCTGGGTGCGCAGCGCGAGCCGGGCGGACTTCTCGGTGGGCAGCGCGATCGCCTCGTCGAAGGAGTTGGTGTGCAGCGACTGCGTGCCGCCCAGCACCGCCGCCAGTCCCTGGACGGCCACCCGCACCAGGTTCACCTCCGGCTGCTGGGCGGTGAGCTGCACTCCCGCGGTCTGGGTGTGGAAGCGCAGCATCTGCGACCTGGGGTTCCGCGCCCCGAACTCCTCGCGCATCACACGGGCCCAGATGCGGCGGGCGGCACGGAACTTGGCGACCTCCTCCAGCAGGGTCGTGCGCGAGACGAAGAAGAAGGACAGCCGCGGCGCGAAGTCGTCGACGTCCATGCCGGCGGCGAGGGCGGTGCGGACGTACGCGATGCCGTCGGCGAGCGTGAAGGCGATCTCCTGCGCGGGCGAGGCCCCGGCCTCGGCCATGTGGTAACCGGAGATGGAGATGGTGTTCCAGCGCGGGATCTCGGCGCGGCAGTAGCGGAACAGGTCCGCGACCAGCCGCAGCGACGGCTGGGGCGGGAAGATGTAGGTGCCGCGGGCGATGTACTCCTTGAGCACGTCGTTCTGGATCGTGCCGGTGAGCCGGTCCGCGGGCACCCCCTGCTCCTCGCCGACGAGCTGGTACATCAGGAGCAGCAGGGCGGCGGGCGCGTTGATCGTCATGGATGTGGAGACCCGGTCCAGCGGGATCCCGCCGAACAGCACCCGCATGTCCTCGACCGAGTCGACCGCCACGCCGACCTTGCCGACCTCGCCGTGGGCGAGGGGGGCGTCGCTGTCGTGCCCCATCTGGGTCGGCAGGTCGAAGGCGACGGACAGGCCCGTGGTGCCGTGGGCGATCAGCTGCCGGTAGCGCCCGTTGGACTCGGCCGCGGTGCCGAAGCCCGCGTACTGGCGCATCGTCCAGGGCCGGCTGGTGTACATCGTCGGGTGCACACCGCGGGTGAAGGGGTAGCCGCCCGGCTCGCCGAGCCGCTCGGCCGGGTCCCACCCGTCCAGGGCGTCCGGGCCGTAGACGGGCTCGATCGGCAGACCGGATTCGGACTCGCGTGCCATGCATCAGCCTCCAGCGACTCGGTCCCCTTCCCACAGTGTGCGGCGAACAGCGCACGCGCCGGTGCAACTACATGCCGGGAAAAACAGTCAAAGGGTGTACCGACTCATTTCCAGGGGGATGACGTGGAACTCATACGCGTCGCAAGATCACGCGCGGCGACCGCCGCCGCCGCGGTTCTCACCGCGGCACTCCTCGCCGGCTGCACGGCCCAGGCGAGCGAGCCCACCGCCGGGCCTTCCGTGCCGCGGGAAACCGCCGGTTCCGGGACGAGCCCGACGGCCGACCCGACGGCGAGCCCCACCGCGAGCCCCAGCAGCGCGCCGAGCACCGGCGCTCCCTCGCCGACGGCCTCGGCGTCCGCTTCGGCGTCCGCCACGAAGAAGCCCCAGACCCACCGCACTCCGCCGCCGGTCGTCGTCATCGCGCGGGGCAGCAGCAGCGCGAAGGTCCGCGAGCTGCAGGCCCGGCTGAAGCAGCTCGGCCTCTTCGGACGCATCCCCACCGGCTACTACGGCGACGTCACCGCCACCGCGGTGCGCGCCTTCCAGTCCCGGCACAAGCTGCCCGTCTCGGGCAGCGTCACCGACGTGACCTGGGCGAAGCTGCGCTCGGTCACCCGGCAGCCCACGCGCGCCGCCATGTACCCGCCGGCCAGCAACGCGGTGGCCAAGCTCGACCCGCGCTGCATGACCGGCCGCGTGCTGTGCATCAGCAAGACCAGCCGCACGCTGGCCTGGGTCGTGGGCGGCACGGTCGTCTCGGCGATGGACGTCCGCTTCGGCTCCCAGTACACGCCCACCCGCGAGGGCACCTTCAGCGTCTTCGCCAAGAGCCGGAACCACGTGTCGACGATCTACCACACGCCCATGCCGTACGCGATGTTCTTCAGCGGCGGCCAGGCGGTGCACTACTCCGCCGACTTCGCGGCCCGCGGCTACGCGGGGGCCTCGCACGGCTGCGTCAACGTGCGCGACCGGGGCAGGATCGCGGCGCTCTTCGACCAGGTGCGGATCGGCGACAAGGTCGTCGTCTACTGGTGAGCCCGGGCCAGCAGCCCGTCCAGCGCCCGCCCGAACAGCAGCCGGCCGGCCCACTGCGTGGGTCGGTCGAAGGCTCTGGGCAGCGGGCGCACCCGCACATCCTCGCGCCAGACCACCCGGGAGCCCCCGTCCTCCCCCGGCCACACCTCGATCTCGGCCCAGCCGAGGACGGTCCTGCCGCGCTTCTCCAGCCGGCAGCGCCCGGGGCGGTCCGCGTCCGGCGGCTCCCAGCGCACAATCTCCATGGGGTCGTCGACGGCCACCCGGCCGAGGCCGGTGCGTGCCGTGAAGGACCGCTCTCCCGTGACGACGGCGGTGGTGAGAGGGACCAGCGCGGCATGGCGTTCCCAGTCGGTGACCCGGCGCCAGGCCTCGGCGGCGGGGAGCGGACAGCGCCGCTCGATGCGGAAGACCACGCTCCCGACCATACGCCGACACCAGTGCGGCGCTACGCGAGGACGCGGGCGGAGCGGGGGGAAGGCGCTCCGCCCACGTCCCTCGTTGGGGGCCCGGGCACAGGGTGACCGGGCGACCCATCGACCGATGACCAGTCGGTCTACTGGTTACAGCGCGCGGGGGGCGGAAAGTGTCACACCCCGGGCTCTGCGGCCGCGGGGGACGGACGTGGGGCACGGTGCGAGGAGCGCAGGACGCCGACAGGCGTCACTCGCCGGCGGTGCCGCTCGGGACGGGGTCCTCCTGGCGGTCGTGCCCGGGAGGAGGAGCCTCGTGACGACCTCCGCCGTCCCGGGAGTCGTCGTCCGCCGGCGCCTCTTTCTTCTCTTTCTTTTCGGTCTCCTCGGCCTTCTTGGCCTTCTCGGTCTTCTCAGTCTTCTCAGCGGTGTCGGCCGTGTCGGCTTCACCGGCCTTGCCGGCGTTGCCGCTGGTCCCGGGGTTGCCGCTCTCGCCGAGGAGCCCGGCGCAGTAGCGGCGGATCGTCCCCTGGCCTCCGCCCGCCGCCTCGCGCAACCGCTGGTAGACCTGCTCGTCCACGTTCTTGTGGTGCCGGCCCGCCGCCTCGAAGGCGCGGCACAGCGCCGTGTGGTCCAGGGCCGGCGCGGACGGCGGACCAAAGGAGTGGCCGGGCGCGACGGTGCCGTGGGTGTCGCGGGTGCCGTGCGTGCCGCCGCCCGTCGGGCGGTCGTGTCCGGGGTCGGGGCTGGCGGAGGCCGACAGTGCGGTAGGGGTCGGGGACGGCGAAGCGCTGACCGGGACGACCGGGGCCGCGACCTGGGTGTGGGCCGGGGCGGGTGCGGGGCGGTCGAGCAGGGCGGGCAGCGCGCCGGCCGCGGCGGCCGCCACGCTCATCCCCGCCACCGCGGCGGTCGCGACAAGCGTTCCCGTCAGCGATCGGGAGCGCCGGGCCGTGCGACTCCACCTCTTCCTCACCGCACCGGCACCGCCGACGGCCGGCCGGGCATCGGCCGCGCAGAGGCGGACCGCCGCGGGGGCCGCCGCGAGCGCGTCGTCGCCGCGAGCGGCCCGGAAGGCGGCGACGGCCGCCTCCTCGCGTTCCGGGTCGATGGGCGCGGGAGCGGCCGCGGCGGCCAGCAGCCCCGCCAGGGCGGCGGCGCGGTCGTCGCGCCAGACCCCCTCGGCCGGGTCGTCACCGTGGGCACCCCGCAGCAACCGCTCGGCGGTCGCGTCGTCCAGCCAGTCGTGTCCTCGGTTATCGCTCATCTCATGTCCTCAAGCGTTCGGGACGCCGAAAACGTCACACGTGACGCCCCGCCGTCGGAACCGAGCACCTCGGCGAGACGGCGCAGGCCGCGACTGGCGGCCATCCGCACCGCGCCCGGCCGTTTGCCCACGACCTCGGCCGCCGACCGGGAGTCCAGACCCATCACCACGCGCAGCAGCACGGCCTCGGCCTGGTCCCGGGGAAGGGCGGCGATGGCCTCCAGGGCGGCGGCGCTGCCCAGCGCGGCGACCGCCTCCTCGGCGGTGTCCGAGACGGCCGGCCGGTCGAGCAGCTCCTCCACCCCGGCGGCGGCGAGCGGACGGCGGCCCGCCGCCCGCAGATGGTCCAGCGCCCGGTTGCGGGCGACCCGGGCCGCCCAGCCGCGCACCGCGTCCCCGTCGCCGCGGAAGCCCGGCAGGTCGCGCGCGATCTGCAGCCACGCCTCCGAGGCCACGTCCTCGGCGTCCCCGGCGCCGACCAGTGAGCGCACGTACTGCAGCAGTTGCGGCTGCACCGCTCGGTACACGAACCGGAAGCCGTCCTCGTCCCCTTCTTGCGCCGCGCGTACCGCGGTCGCCAAATCCACGTTCGGGCCTCCCCCTCGGTCGCGACCATCCTGCCCCATCGTGGGCGCCCACGGGGCCCCGGGGGCGGCTACCCGCGGGTCACCAGGGGTGGGGAATCGGGCCGGCGACTGCGGAGGGCCGGGGCACGCGCCTCCCCTGCGCGCCCGCCGTGGCACGGACGGAACCCGGGCCGTGCGGGTGGCCGGGAAACAGCGGTCGGACCGGCCGGCGGAAACGGTGGCCGCATACGGCTCGGGGCAGCCCGGAGCAGCGTCTTTCCCCCGGCGCGTCCGCCCGGGGCCGCCGTTGTGGATCATGCCGAACCGTCGCCCCACGGGGGCCTCGCGACGAGGGGTGTGACATTTTCGGCCGCGCCGGCGCTTTAACCATCAGAGGCGGCCGGAGACGCTCCTGTGGGGGGAGGCGGACCTCCGGCCGCTTCACTTGTCGCGCCCCGCGGCGTCATCACACCTGTGCGCGCCCCGTGGCGCCGCTCAGCCGGCCCGCTCGGCGAGGGCGGTGAAGGCGGGCCAGCTCAGGGCGGGCGGACCGGGGTCCCAGAGCTTCTGGATGAGCGCGCGCAGCGGCATCCGGACACCGGCCGCGACCTCGTCCTCGGTCTGCGCGTCCGCCTGATCGCACCAGACGGCCAGCCGCGCGCCGAGGATGCGGTCCGGTCCCGCGAGCCCCGCCGGCACGGTGCGGTCCCGGTAGACGACGGCCGGGGTCCACTCCTCGTAGATGCGCTGCCCGCTGGGGTAGGGGAAGTTCCCGGGCGCGCCGAGGACGTAGTAGAGGTACCAGGAGTTGAGGTTGAGCAGCTGCCGGCCCTCGCGCAGATACTCCTCGGGCAGGCGTCCGCGCAGTTTGTTGCTGGACCAGTAGGCCACGACGCGGTCCGGGTCCGCGGCGACCCGGGCGCCGTCGGTGAAGCCGTCGTTCCACGCCTCGGCGCGCTTGCCGAGGGAGCGCAGGGTGGCGGCGCGGTCGTTGAGCCAGCCCGCCGCCGCGTCGGCCACCCCGGCGTCCGGGCCGTAGCGCTCGCGCGCGTACGCGGCCAGACGCGGGAAGGACGCCTCGGGGTCGGCCGCCGTGAGCGGGCGGTACTCGTCGCCGCCGATGTGCCAGGAGGTGCCCGGGAAGAGCGGCGCGTACTCCTTGAGCAGGTCGTCGACGACGGCAGCCGCGCGGGGGCTGGAGACGTCGAGCGTCCCGGGTGCGGGCGTGCCGTCCGCGGAGCGCAACTGGAGGTCGGGGTGGGCGTCGAGCACGGCGCCCATGTGGCCGGGGCTGTCGATCTCGGGGACGACCGTGATGTGCCGCCGCGCGGCGAGGTCGACCACGGCGCGGACGTCCTCCTTGGACAGGTGGCGGGCCGAGACGACCTCGGGGTGGCTCTCGCTCTCCACACGGAAGCCCTGGTCGTCGCTGAGGTGCAGATGGAGCTGGTTGTACTTGAGGTCGCCCAGCTCGCGGACCCTGGCCTCCAGCCACTCACGGCTGAAGTGCTTGCGCCCGATGTCGATCATCAGCCCGCGTTCCGGGCGGTCGGGGCGGTCGTTCACGGTGCCGGCCGGCACGCGCCCGGTGGAGCGGACCGCCTGCAGGAGGGTGCGGGTGCCGTAGAAGACCCCGGTGTCGGTGCCGGCGCGGAGTGTCACCCCGTCGGCCGAACTTGTCATCTCGTACGACTCGGGTCCCGCATTACTCCGTTCGAGTGAAAGTGAGATGTCCCCCCGCTCCGCCGGCCCACTGGCGTACGGCCGGCGCAACTCCTCCGCGAGCAGCCGCGCCTCGTCCTCCACGGCACTCCCCGCGGGCGCCACCACGCGGGAGCCCGGCCCGGGGACGAAGGCGGCGACGCCGGCGGCAGGAGTGAAGGAGCGGACGGCGGGGATCGAGGGGAACCCGTCGGACGCGCCCGCCGCACCCCCGGGGGCAGCGGCCGCCCCGGGCGCGGCGAGCGCCGGACCCGCCCCGAGCACAACGGTCAGTACGGCCGTCACCGCGCACCCCGGCGCACGTTTCGCCCGCATCTGCCACATGATCCGAACGTATGCCTGTGGTGCGGATCCCGCCGCGCGGACCAGGGGAAGACGTGCATGTTCGTTCCCGTACGAGTGAAATTCGCGCATCCGTCGTACAGGGCCGAACATAGGCCGATACGGTGGTCGTCACCCACCGTCCCGCTGTGGTTCACGCCGCGCAGTCGCCTCGCGGTTCCCCCCACCGCCGACCCGTTCCCTCCCAGGAGCCCACCGCTGTCCAGCGACACCCCTGCCGTCCCGCCGACGCCGCCGACACCGGCGCACCTGCCCGCGCAGTCGCGCGGGCGGATGCCCCGGCCCGCCCCGGTCGGCCGCCCCTCCCGCCCCGGGCTCCCCCACGGCCTGCGGCAGCTCAACGAGCTCTCCCCCGAAGCGGCCGAGGCCATCCTGCTGACCTGCTGCGGCAGTCGGCGCTGGGCCCGCCGCGTCGCCGCGCACCGCCCCTACCCCGGCCTGGACACGCTGCTGGCCGCCGCAGACGAGGCCGCCTACGACCTCGCCCCCGCCGACCTCGCCGAGGCCCTCGCGGCCGAGGCGTCCGGCGCCCCGCCGGACTCCGCCCCCGCCCGCGGCAGCCTCGCCGCGTACACGGCGCTGCGGGCCGCGCAAGCCGCGTACGAGGCGCGCTTCGGGCACGTCTTCGTGCTGTCCCTCGCCGGGGTGCACCCCGGCGAGTCCCTCGACCGGATGCTGGCGTCGCTCCGGCAGCGCCTGGGCAACGACCCTGACGAGGAACGGGTCACGGCCGCCGAGGAACTGCGCCGCGTGACCCGGTCCCGCCTGGCGCGACTGGCCCACGCGGACGCGGAGGACGGGCCGGAGGTTCCCCGCCGGTACACCCACCCGTGCGGGATCGATCACACCTGAAGGACCCGGCAGGACGCAGCCGACAAGCCGTCGCTACGATGGCCAGGGCCGGTGGACCGTACCCGGCCGGGCCGACCGACCAACGAAGCCGGCAGGCCCCACATCCGCTCCCGGAGGGTTTTTTCCGTGCCGGCTGGAACGTTGTACCGCGGCCGGGAAGGCATGTGGTCATGGGTGGCTCACCGAGTCACCGGTGTCCTCATCTTCTTCTTCCTGTTCGTCCACGTCCTCGACACCGCACTGGTGCGGGTCTCCCCCGAGGACTACGACAAGGTCGTCAACACCTACAAGCAGCCCATCGTCAGCCTGCTCGAGTACGGGCTGGTCGCGGCTGTCCTCTTCCACGCTCTGAACGGCCTGCGCGTCATCGCCGTCGACTTCTGGTCCAAGGGGCCGAAGTACCAGAAGCAGATGCTGTGGACGGTCGTCGGAATCTGGGTCGTGCTGATGATCGGGGCCATCTACCCCGTCCTCGGCCACGCCGCACGAGTGCTGTTCGGGAGCTGAGCGAAGCCATGTCCCCAACCGACCACGTGGAGCTCAGCTCCTCCAGCGCCGCCTACGGACCGGACAACCCGGCCCCCGTCATCGAGCCGCCGCGCGCCCGGACCAAGCGCACCCCGCGCAGCACCCGGACCAACTTCGAGATGTACGGCTGGCTCTTCATGCGCCTGTCCGGCATCGTCCTGGTCGTCCTGGTCCTCGGCCACCTGCTGATCCAGCTCGTGCTGGACGGCGGCGTCACCAAGGTCGGCTTCGCCTTCGTCGCCGGCCGCTGGGCCTCGCCGTTCTGGCAGACCTGGGACCTGGTCATGCTGTGGCTGGCGATGCTGCACGGCGGCAACGGCCTGCGCACCGTGATCAACGACTACGCGGAGCGGGACACCACCCGGTTCTGGCTGAAGATGCTGGTCTACACCGCGACCGCGTTCACCATCATCCTCGGCACGCTGGTGATCTTCACCTTCGACCCGAACATCCGCTAGCCAGGGCTGGACAGGGAAGCGACCCCTCATGCAGATCCACAAGTACGACACCGTCATCGTCGGCGCCGGCGGCGCCGGCATGCGCGCCGCCATCGAGGCGACGAAGCGCAGCCGCACCGCCGTGCTGACGAAGCTCTACCCGACCCGCTCCCACACCGGCGCCGCCCAGGGCGGCATGGCCGCGGCCCTCGCGAACGTCGAGGAGGACAACTGGGAGTGGCACACCTTCGACACGATCAAGGGCGGTGACTACCTGGTCGACCAGGACGCCGCCGAGATCCTGGCGAAGGAGGCCATCGACGCGGTCCTCGACCTCGAGAAGATGGGCCTGCCCTTCAACCGCACCCCCGAGGGCCGGATCGACCAGCGCCGCTTCGGCGGCCACTCCCGCAACCACGGCGAGGCCCCGGTCCGCCGTGCCTGCTACGCGGCCGACCGCACCGGCCACATGATCCTCCAGACGCTGTACCAGAACTGCGTCAAGGAGGGTGTGGAGTTCTTCAACGAGTTCTACGTCCTCGACCAGATCATCGTCGAGGAGGACGGCGTCAAGAAGTCCGCCGGCGTCGTCGCGTACGAGCTGGCCACCGGCGAGATCCACGTCTTCCAGGCCAAGGCCGTGGTGTACGCCTCCGGCGGCACCGGCAAGTTCTTCAAGGTCACCTCCAACGCGCACACCCTCACCGGTGACGGCCAGGCCGCCGTCTACCGCCGCGGGCTGCCGCTGGAGGACATGGAGTTCTTCCAGTTCCACCCGACCGGCATCTGGCGCATGGGCATCCTGCTGACGGAGGGCGCCCGCGGTGAGGGCGGCATCCTCCGCAACAAGGACGGCGAGCGCTTCATGGAGAAGTACGCGCCGGTCATGAAGGACCTCGCCTCCCGTGACGTCGTCTCCCGCGCGATCTACACCGAGATCCGCGAGGGCCGCGGCTGCGGTCCCGAGGGCGACCACGTCTACCTCGACCTGACCCACCTGCCGCCGGAGCAGCTGGACGCCAAGCTCCCGGACATCACCGAGTTCGCGCGGACCTACCTCGGGATCGAGCCCTACACGGACCCGATCCCGATCCAGCCGACCGCGCACTACGCCATGGGCGGCATCCCCACGAACGTCGAGGGTGAGGTCCTGTCGGACAACACCACCGTCGTCCCGGGCCTGTACGCCGCCGGGGAGGTCGCCTGCGTCTCCGTGCACGGCGCCAACCGCCTCGGCACCAACTCGCTGCTGGACATCAACGTCTTCGGCCGCCGGGCCGGCATCGCCGCGGCCGAGTACTCCGCGGAGCACGACTACGTCGAGCTCCCCGAAGCGCCGGAGCAGTTCGTGGTCGACCAGGTCGAGCGGCTCCGCGCCTCCACCGGAGGCGAGCGGGTCGCGCAGCTGCGCAAGGAGCTGCAGGAGACCATGGACGCCAACGTCATGGTGTTCCGCACCGAGCAGACCATCAAGACGGCCGTCGAGAAGATCGGCGAGCTGCGCGCCCGGTACAAGAACGTGTCGATCCAGGACAAGGGCAAGCGGTTCAACACCGACCTGCTCGAGGCCATCGAGCTCGGCAACCTGCTCGACCTCGCCGAGGTCATGGCGGTCTCGGCCCTGGCCCGCAAGGAGTCCCGCGGCGGCCACTACCGCGAGGACTACCCGAACCGCGACGACGTCAACTTCATGCGGCACACGATGGCGTACCGCGAAGTGGGTGCCGACGGCACCGAGTCGATCCGGCTCGACTACAAGCCGGTCGTGCAGACCCGCTACCAGCCGATGGAGCGTAAGTACTGATGAGCACCGCGACCCTCGACAAGGTCGAGGCCCAGGCCTCGCCCTACATCACGGTCACCTTCCGGATCCGCCGGTTCAACCCGGAGATCTCGGACGAGGCCACCTGGCAGGACTTCCAGCTGGAGATCGACCCCAAGGAGCGGGTCCTCGACGGCCTCCACAAGATCAAGTGGGACATGGACGGCTCGCTGACGTTCCGCCGGTCCTGCGCCCACGGCATCTGCGGCTCCGACGCCATGCGCATCAACGGCCGCAACCGGCTGGCCTGCAAGACGCTGATCAAGGACATCAACCCGGACAAGCCCATCACCGTCGAGCCCATCAAGGGCCTGACGGTACTGAAGGACCTGGTCGTCGACATGGACCCGTTCTTCCAGGCCTACCGGGACGTGATGCCCTTCCTCATCACCAAGGGCAACGAGCCGACCCGCGAGCGCCTGCAGTCCCCCGAGGACCGCGCGCGCTTCGACGACACCACCAAGTGCATCCTGTGCGCCGCGTGCACGTCGTCCTGCCCGGTCTTCTGGAACGACGGCCAGTACTTCGGCCCGGCGGCCATCGTCAACGCCCACCGCTTCATCTTCGACTCGCGTGACGAGGCGGGCGAGCAGCGGCTCGAGGTGCTGAACGACAAGGACGGCGTGTGGCGCTGCCGCACCACGTTCAACTGCACCGACGCCTGCCCGCGCGGCATCGAGGTCACCAAGGCCATCCAGGAGGTGAAGCGCGCGCTCATCACGCGTCGCTTCTGATCCCCTCCCCCGAGGCTCCCCCGAGGGCTCCGCGCCCGGTTTCCACCGGACGCGGAGCCCTCGGGCGTTCACGGGTTCAGCGCCCGAAGGATCTGCTTGCGGGTGGCCGTGTGCTCGACGCAGCCCGCAAGCCTGCGCAGCTCGTCCCGGCCGGCGCCGCCGTCCAGCCGGGCCAGGGCGCGTATGCCCGCACCGGCGACGACGGTCTTGACCGAGGGCCGTTCGACGAGAGCGCCCAGGACGCGGACGGTCTCGGGGCGGGGCGGCACGGTGGGGGACGACAGCAGCCAGGCCAGGCCCCGGACGGCGGTGACGTTCCAGGGGTCGCGGGCGCCGTGGGCAGCGAGGGCCAGCCAGGCGGTGGCGGTGCGGCGTACCGCCTCGGGGTCGATGCCGTCGAGGACCGCGGCGGCCGTCCGTTCCCAGCGCGCACCGGGGGTCGGCCCCGCGGCACGCAGATGCGGGATCAGTTTCCGCCAGGGGTCGCCGAGTTCCGGCAGCTCCGCCAGGACGCGGTCGGACCAGGGCTCACCGGGGTTGAGGGGCGGCTCGGGGACGCGGTCCAGGAGGAGTTGCGCCCAGCCGAGGCCCATGTGCGCGGATCTGCGCAGCAGGCCGACGACCTCGCCGGACAGCGGCCGCCCGGCGTCCAGCAGGGCCTCGGCGAGGGTGGGCACGTCGTCGCTGGTCTGCGACCACCAGAGTTCCGCCGCCTGGCGTTCCAGCATGCCGTTCCACCGCGCGCACCAGGAGTCCTCGGCGAAACCGCGGGAGACAGCGGCGAGTAGGAGCCAGAGCCTCTCGTGTTTCTCCGGCACCTGCTGCGACGCCTCGAGCTGTCGGACGAGGAGGTCGGCCAAGGCCATGCGCCGCTGCCTGGGCATCGCGCGCAGCCGGGACACGGCTCCGTGGCCCTCGTCCCAGCCGGCGGCCGGCTGCAGGAGTGCCTCCGCGAGCTCGGAGAGATCCCCCTCCGCCGCGAGCCGGGCGATGAAGGCGATCCGTCCCTCGTCCTCCCACGGCGAGCATTCGGGGGTCCGCACACGTTTCACAGCCGCCTCACGATCGTCGGGTCGGTGATCTCCGTGTCGCGGGCGAGGAGCAGCGCCTTGGCGAGGATCACCGGCAGCATGGAGTCGCCCTCGAAGGGCAGGGGGCCCGGGACCGTGCCGGGGCGCGTGCGCGGGACGACGCAAAGGTGGCGGTCGCCGGGGGACACCAGGACATCGCCGGAGCCTATGTGGATCCCATAGGTGTGCCGGTCGCCGCGGACGCGCAGGAAGCGGTCCTCGACGGCGCAGCGGCCGGCGACGGCCAGGCGCGGCACGAGGTGGGAGAGCACCTCGCGGCGGGTCTCGCCGCAGGGCGTCAGCCCGGCGGAGACATAGGACGTCCAGTAGGCCCGGAAGCGGCCGTCGGGGCCGCCGTCCTGCCAGGTGGGGTCGTTGCCGATGCCGGCGGCCCCCACGAAGAGGTCCACGTCGCGCAGGACCTCGCTGAGGACGAGCGGCGGGACGTCGGCGAGCGGGAGCGGGTCGGCCCGCTCCCCGGGGGCGTCCAGGGGGCGGAAGCACACCCAGTCCGCGCCGATGTGCGCCGGGCCGTCGCAGCGGCCGGGGCCGCCGTCTTCGGCGTCCCCGCCGACGCCGCTGAACCGCAGCTCCGCGCGCAGTCCCCACCGCGGGAGCTCCCGCGTGGCGGGCGGGAAGGCTCCCTCCGCCGCCGGAGGAGGGGAGTACCTCCACCCGCGGGCGGTGGCCAGCGCGGCGAACCGCTGCCGCCGCAGGACGTGGCGGGCGGCCAGGAGGCGTTCGGCGTCTGCGGGGCCGTAGACCTCGCGGTGGGCCTGCGCGAAGGGCTGGGTGACGCCGTGCCGCTCCAACCACTGCCGCCAGGCCGTGATCTCCGCGCGCTCGCGCCCCAGCGGGTGCCACAGGGCGACGGCGGCCTCCCCGCCGGCGCGCACCGGCCGGCCGTCCAGGGTGCGCAGGCCGTCCGCTGCCCAGCCGCAGGCCACGCCGTCGACCGTCCACAGCAGCCGCCGGGCGAGGGCGCCCAGCAGCGGGTGGTCCGCGACGTCCCTGCGCCACACGGCGTACGGCCAGGCGGACCGCTCGGAAAACCGCCGGTCCAACCGGGCGGCCTGCGCCGCCAGTGCCCGGTCGATGTGCCCGACGGCCGCTCTGAGCCGCGTCAGCTCTGCCGCGTGGTCACGCCGCACGCCGCCGGGGGCGCACCGCAGGGCCCTGCCCGCAGCGTTCCGCCACTCCAGCGCCGCCCGTCCGTCCCGGATGACCAGCTCCGCGGTGACGTCGCCCAGTCGCTGCGCCACCCCGAGCCCGTACCCGGGCACCGCCGGCCCCTCGACGTCCTCCAGCCTCATCACGCTCACCGTCCACCCCCATGCGGCGACCCACACGTCCCCCGTCCCCGCCGAGCGTAGGGCCGCCCTCCGACAACGGGTCCCGAGGCGTCCCCCGTTCGGCGCAAGTACCCCCGCGGTGCTGGGCCGACCGGCGTCCGCGGCGGTGCCCTCGGTTCGGCGGCGGAGGCGGCAGCTTGTACCGTCCCTCCATGGCCGCGACACACCCCACACCGCCGCGACGTGCCGTCCTCGGACTCGGCGTGGCCGCCGCCCTGCTCCCCGCGGGGAAGGCGGCGGCCGGCCGGCCCGTGGTCGGCGGCGAGCGGCTGGGACGGCACGGGGCGCAGGTAGCCGCGGGGGCGCCGAGGCTGCCGAAGACGAACTCTTTGTCGTGGATCGTGGCGGACGCCGACTCCGGCGAGGTGCTGGCGTCGTACAACGCACACCGGCGGCTGCCGCCGGCGAGCACGCTGAAGATGCTGTTCGCCGACACCCTGCTGCCCCGCTTCGACCGGCGCACACAGCACCGGGTGACGCACGCGGACCTGGCGGGCCTAGGGTCCGGGAGCAGTCTGGTCGGCATCGAGGCCGGCATCACCTACTCGGTCGAGCAGTTGTGGCTCGGGGTGTTCCTGCGGTCGGGGAACGACGCGGTGCACGTGCTGTGCTCGATGAACGGCGGCGTGGACAAGACCGTCCGGGACATGCGGGCGCGGGCGCGGGAGCTGCAGGCGAACGACACATACGTGGTGAGCCCGGACGGCTACGACACACCCGGCCAGCTGTCCTCGGCCTACGATCTGACGCTCATCGCGCGGGCGGGGCTGCGGAACCCGGACTTCCGGCACTACTGCCGCACGCGGATCGCGCGCTTCCCCGCGGAGAAGGGCAAGACGTTCGAGATCCAGAACACCAACCGGCTGCTCGGCGACTACGACGGCATGATCGGCGTGAAGAACGGCTACACGACCGACGCCGGCAACACCTTCACCGGCGCGGCGGAGCGCGACGGGCGGACGCTGCTGGTGACCGTGATGCACCCCGAGTCCGGCTACGACGAGGTGTACCGGGAGGCGGCCGACCTGCTGGACTGGGGCTTCGGCGCGGTGGGCCGCGTGGAGCCGGTCGGGGAGCTGGTGCCGACGCTGAGCCAGGTGCGCGCGATGGCCGGCGGGCCTCCTGCCGACGGCCCAGGCCGTGGGCCCGGCCCCGATTCGCGGCCTGTGGCGGCCGAAGGGCCGAAGGGGTCCTCGTGGATCACCCCCGCCGCGGAGACCGTCCTGGTGGCGGCCGTCTCGGCGTTCATCCTGGCGATCAGGCGCCGGCCGCTGCCGCAGCGCGCCGCGCCGACCCGGTCCGAGGCGGGAGCCGGGTCCCGGCGCGGCCGGCCCGCCGAGGCTGCCGGGCGGCGCAGGTCCCGCTGACCGCCGACCCTGGCCTGTCTTCAGTTCCTGGCGATCCAGACCTGGTTCAGCTGCTCCTGGTAGTAGAACGAGGTCAGCCCGAACGCGGGCGCCAGCAGCAGTCCCTTGAGGCCGGAGACCGTGTCGTGCAGACCCGCGCGGCGCTGGGCCCGGGCGATACGGCAACCGGTGTTGTAGAGGGAGACGACGGCGGGCACGAGCAGCGGCGCGCCGAGGCTGACGGCGAGCACCGCGAGGAGCGGGCGGACTTCGATGCCGGGGTCGAACTCCCGCAGTTCCTTGTTGGCCCGGTAGTACCAGACGAGCCAGGACACGCCGAAGGTGAGGGGCCCCAGCAGCCACACGGCCCCGGGGCGGCGCATGTCGCCGGACGGCGTGGCGAGTCCCACGCCCCCGGAGGCGGGGAAGCCCGGGAAGGGCCCCCTCGGACAGGGGAGGGTGCGGTAGTAGCGGTCCTCGTTGAACATGCTGCTCCCAGGTCGATCCCTCGGCAGTGACGGAGCGGTTGCGCGCCGAGGAGAAGGTAAAGCTACTCGGCGGTCAGGCGACCTGTCAGCGGGGAAGACCCACAAATCCCGCACAGGGCGGCGGGATCGTGCCGGGTCCTGCGCTCAGCCGCCCTCGGCCCTCACCATGACGCGTCGCAGCAGGTCGGAGAGGCGCCGGCGTCCGTCGGCGTCGAGGGCGTCGAGGGCGAGGGCGTCGAGGGCGTCGAGGGCGGAGCCACCCGGGCGCGACCACCACCCGGGGCGGGGCGGGCCGGCGGCCCACCGCCCCTGCGGGCCGCGGCACTTCACGCTTGAACATGTTCAAAAACAGGTCTAGAGTCATCGGCGACGGGTTTTGAACACGTTCGAAAAGGGTGGGACCCATGGACCTATCGGTCGTCGCATACGTCGTCTACCTGCTCATCAGCGTCGCGCTGACGGTGTGGGTGGCCCGGACCCTCAGCCGGGCCGGCAAGGTCTTCCTCGAAGACGTACTCCATGGCAACGAGAAACTGGCCGAGGCCGTCAACCACCTCCTGGTGGTGGGCTTCTACCTGGTGAACCTGGGCTTCGTCGCGCTGTACCTGAGGAACGCCGACCCGGTCGGGAACTCCCGCGAACTCTTCGAGGCCCTGTCGGTCAAGCTCGGTGTCGTCCTGCTCGTCCTCGGAGTGCTGCACCTGGGCAACGTCTACGTCCTCAACAAGATCCGCCGCCGGGGCGTCATGGACCGCGAGCAGGTCCCGCCCGTCCGTCCGCAGGGCTGGACCGCCCCCGCGCGGCCCGGGGCGTGACGGCGATGGACCGCACCCCAGCGACCGGGGCCGCTCCGGCGGCCCCGGTGCCGGTCCGCCTGCTGACCGTGCTGTACGACCCCGACTGCTCGCTGTGCACCTTCGTCCGCCGCTGGCTGGAGCGCCAACGGCAGATCGTGCCGCTGGAGCTCGTCGCGGCCGGGTCGGACCAGGCCCGGAGCCGCTTCCCGGAGCTCGACCACACCGCGACCCTGCGCGAGATCACCGTCGTCGGTGACTCGGGGCAGGTCTACCAGGGCGACGCCGCCTGGCTGGTCTGCCTGTGGGCGCTCGCCGAGTACCGCCCGCTGGCGCACCGCCTCAGCACCCGCGCCGGAGCGCCCGTCGCCCGCGCCGCCGTGCTCGCCGCGGCCCGCTACCGCGAGGCGCAGTGGGGCCGCCCGGCCGCCGCCGCGGGCTGGGGAGAACGGCCGCACACCGGTGGCGATGGCGGGTCGCACCGCCCCGAGGGCGGCTGGACGCGCACCGCCCCCGAGGCCGCCGGAGACGGCTGCGCGGACGGGTGCGCGGACGGGTGCGCCCCACCCGGTTAGGCTCACCGACGTGGAAGAAGCACCCCGCCGCACGACCCCCGGCACGTCCCCGGACACGCCCACCGGGACGCCCCGGCCTGCGAAGAGCGAGCAGACGCGCGCCCTGATCCTCGAGACCGCCATGCGGCTGTTCGAGGAACGGGGCTACGACAAGACGACGATGCGCGCCATCGCCAAGGAGGCCGGGGTCTCGGTCGGGAACGCCTACTACTACTTCGACGGCAAGGAACACCTCGTCCAGGGGTTCTACGACCGCCTCGCCGCCGAGCACGCCGCCGCGGTCCAGGACGTCCTGGCCGGCGGCGGCGACCGGGACCTGGCGGCGCGGCTGCTCGCCGTGATGAACGCGTGGGTCGACGTGGCCCGCCCCTACCACCAGTTCGCCGCCCAGTTCTTCAAGAACGCCGCCGACCCGGCGAGCCCGCTCAGCCCCTTCTCCCCCGAGTCGCACCCGGCCCGCGACGCCGCCATCTCCATCCACGAACGGGTGCTGTCCGGCTCCGACATCAAGGTAGACGCCGAACTCGCCGAGGTGCTGCCCGAACTGATGTGGATGTACCAGATGGGCATCGTCGTCTACTGGGTCTTCGACCACTCCCCCGACACCGAGCGCACCCGCCGGCTCGTCGCGCGCACCGCGCCGCTCGGCGCGCGGATCCTCCGGCTCTCCCGGTACCGGCTGTTGCGGCCGATCGTGCGCGAGATCCGCGAACTGCTAACGGAGTTCCTCTTCCGTCGCTGAGCCGGGCCGCCTGCCCGGCCGCGCACGGCACGCGGCGCCGACCCTCGGTGCCGCGCACCCGGTCAGCCCACGGCAGGCTCTGCCAGCACCACCCAGACCGTCTTGCCGTGCCGACCGCGCTCCCGGACGCCCCAGGTGTCCGCGAGCGCCTGCACCAGCCGCAGTCCGCGCCCCGTCTCGTCGCCGTCCCCCGCGTCGCGCGGCACGGGGCGGGACCGCGCCCCGCCGTCGGAGACCTCGACGACGCACGAGCCGTCGGAGTGGACGGTCACCGCCACCTCGAACTCGCGCTCCAGCAGCGGACTGTGCCGTACGGCGTTGGTCGCCAACTCCGACACGACCAGGACCGCGGACTCGACGGTCCCCCCCTCCTGCTCCCATCCCTCGAGGTGGTCGCGTACCCGGTGCCGGGCCAGCCCGACCGACGTCGGGTGCCGGGGCAGCCGGAACGCGCGGCGCCTCACCTGGTCACTCTCCTCATGCGCGAACGCCCCCCTTCGTCGCATCATCCCTTACCGATTTTGGCCTCGAGAATGCGCTCCGTGCCGCATTGTGCGCCTGTGATGAGCGGTTTCCGGCCACCTCAGGCGCGTGGAGAGGCGAGGGTCACGATCGTGATGTCCGAGGGCGCGCCCACCCGGACGGGCGGACCCCAGGCGCCCGCGCCGCGGGTGACGTACAACCGGGTGTCGCCGTACGCCTCCAGACCGGCCACCGTGGGATTGGCCAGTTCCGCGAGGTAGTTGCCGGGCCACAGCTGCCCGCCGTGGGTGTGCCCGGACAACTGCAGGTCGACGTTGTACCGGACGGCCTCGTGGATCATCACCGGCTGGTGGGCGAGGAGCACGACCGCTCGCGAGGGGTCCCGGTCGCCGAGCGCCTTGGCGTGGTCGGGGGCGTGGTCGTGGTCCGCGCCGCTGATGTCGTTGACACCGGCCAGGTCGAAGCCGGCGAGTTCGGTGCGGGCGTTCTCCAGCGGGTGGACACCGAGGTCGCGCACGAAGTCGATCCAGGGCGCGGCCCCGGAGAAGTACTCGTGGTTGCCGGTGACGAAGTAGCTCCCGTCCCGCGCCCGGAGCCGGGCCAGTGGCTCGGCCGCAGGACCCAGGTCCGGCACCGAGCCGTCGACCAGGTCGCCGACGATGGCGACGAGGTCCGGGCGGGCCCCGTTGATCGTCTCCACGATCCGCTGGGTGTGCGCCTTGCCGAGGATCGGGCCGATGTGGATGTCGCTCACCACGGCGATCCGGTAGCCGTCGGCGCTCGCGGGGAGCTTGGCGAGAGGCACGGTGACGTGCTTCAGGCGCGGCCCGCGCAGCACGCCGTACGTGCCCTGGCCGACCGTCACCCCCGCGGCCACGGCCGCGGCCGCACCGACCGTACGGGCGACGAACAGCCGCCTTGTCGGCCCGGCGGAGGCCGGTACCGGCGGCGGCCCCGACGATGCAGCGGGGGCCGCCGTGGTTGCGGTGGCTGCGGTGGTTGCCGCAGTCGCCGCAGTCGCTGCGACCTGCTGGACCGGCCCGGCGGACGCGGCGGGCGGGGCAGGCTCGGCGGCCCGCGCGTCCCGGGACCGCTCCCGGGACGCCAGCGCCCGCCGCAGCAGCGGCCGTACGGCCTCGCCGGCCAGCGTCGCGAGCGTCAGGTAGAGCAGCACCGCCAGCCACAGGAAGCCCGGCCAGGCCAGCCACCGCGCCGCCGACAGCGGCAGCGCCCGCCCGCCGGCCAGCGCGCCCAGGCTCAGCAGCGGCAGGACGACCGCCAGGACCGTCCCCGTCCGCCGCCACCAGCCGCCCGGCACGGACACGTCGCGGACCAGCCGGCGCCACAGGTAGTAGTGCACGGCGGCGAATAAGGCGAGGACGACCGCGACGGCGGCGAACGCGACTATCACCGGGCCGCCCTCAGGGCCCTCAGACCGCGGACGCCGATGACGCCGACCGCGGTGCCGAGCACCAGCGAGGTGACGGCCAGCGCCAGGTGCACCCAGAAGTACCCGGTGGGCGAGCCGTGGTCACCGCCCTCGAAGGCGAGCCCGCTGGCGTCCTTCCACAGGTTCTTGACGAACGTCGTCCACACGATCCAGCTCCACACCCCGAAGGCGGTCAGGAACCAGGACACAGGGCGGCTGAGCTTCATGCGTCCAGTATGCGGGCCGCCGCGCGGTCTCCTCGGGCAGGGTCGCCCCGCGCGACGTCCGTCGCGGGCAACGGCTCAGGACGCCCGTGGGCAGCGCCCGGTTGCACGGCGCGGACGTGGGATCGGTCACGGCCCCGATCGGCCCTCCACGCCTGCCGCGGCACCGGAACGGCCTGTAACTTCTCATCGTGCCGAACTCCTCCCACCACACCATGCGCCGTTCCGCCCTGGTTCTGTCCGCTCTCGCACTCGTCGGCGGTGCGGCCCTGACCACCGCTCCGGTCGCGCACGCGAAGCCCTCCTCCCCGTCCGCCACACCGACGCCGCCCGCGCGGATGTCGAGGATCGGCGGGGACCGGCTGGGACAGCCCGGCACCCAGGTCAGTCTGCTGCCCGGGGCTCCCGCCCTGCCCGGGAACATCACCTCGCGCTCGTGGATCGTCTCCGACGCCGAGACCGGGCAGGTGCTCGCCGCCCACAACGCCCACTGGAAGCTGGCCCCCGCCAGCACGCTCAAGATGCTGTTCGCGGACACCCTTCTGCCGAAGCTGGACCCGTCGCGGACGTACAAGGTGCGGCCGTCCGACCTGGACGGCGTCGGCGCGGGCAGCAGCGTCGTCGGCGTCAAGGAGAACCTCACCTACACCGTCCGCGACCTGTGGCTCGGGGTCTTCCTCCAGTCCGGGAACGACGCCGTCCACGTCCTGTCCGCCATGAACGGCGGCGTGGACGCGACCGTCCTGGAGATGCAGCGCAAGGCGGCCGAACTGCAGGCGGAGGACACCACCGTGATCTCCCCCGACGGCTACGACATGCCCGGCCAGGTCTCCTCGGCGTACGACCTGACGCTCTTCGCGCGCTCCGGACTGCAGAACGCGGACTTCCGCGAGTACTGCTCCACCGTGCGGGCGAAGTTCCCCGGCAAGTGGAAGACGGTCAAGGGGAAGAAGGGCGAGAAGGCCGCCAAGAAGCGCGAGACCTTCGAGATACAGAACACCAACCGGCTGCTCACCGGCGACTACGACATCCCGACCTACAACGGCATCGCGGGTGTGAAGAACGGCTACACCTCCAAGGCCGGCAACACCTTCACCGGAGTCGCGCAGCGCGGCGACCGCACGCTGCTGGTGACCGTCATGCACCCCGGCGCGGGGCACAACATGGCCTACAAGGAGGCGGCGAAGCTGTTCGACTGGGGCTTCGAGGCGGAGGGCGTGGTCACTCCCGTCGGCACCCTGGTGCCGCCGAAGTCCGCCGTCGTCTCCTCCCCCGCACCCTCCGCCTCGCCCTCCGCCTCCTCCGGCAAGACAGCCCGCCGGCACGTGGCCGCGCCCGCCTCCTCAGGAGGCGGCGGCGGTGCGTGGACGGCCGCCGCGCTCGCCGGTGGCTCGGTGCTGGCCGTCGCCGCCCTGGCCTACCTCGTACGGCGCCGCTGGCCGCTGCCGCAGCAGCCGGCGACGGCCGTCATCCCCGCCCCGGCCAAGCCCGGCGACGACACGTCCGCGAAGCCCAAGGGCGCGGTGAAACCCGGCGGTAAGAAGACGGAAGCCGAAGCGCAGGCGCGGACGGAAGATGCGGCCGCGTCGAAGGTGACGGCGGCCGGGAAGGCCGCGGAGCAGAAGAGCGCCGGGGGGAAGGCCGCGGAGAAGGAGAACACCGCCGAGGAAGGCGCCGGGCGAGAGGACCGGGCCACGGCGGACCGCACGGCCTGAACGCCGGGCCGCACGGCCTGAGCTGTGCGGGCCGCCCGGTCCACACGCCGCGGGCCGCCCGGTCCGACCGCCGGGCCGCACAGCTGACCGCCGGGCCGCGCGGCCTGATCCGCACCGTCCCACTCCACCGTCCGGCGCCAACCCCGCGACGCGACGGGGCCGGTGGCTCCCCGCCGCCGACCCCGTCGCGTCTTGCCATGCGCACATGCCCCCGGCGGGGGCGCTTGACGGCGCGCGTGCGGCTCGTGCGCCCACCCCGCTGCGACCGCCCCCTGCCGCACGGGCGGCCCGGCCGGTACCCAGGTACCAGGGAACCGCTAGGGGAAGGGAGCGTGCCATGGGCACGTTGTCGGTCATCGGGCTCGTCCTGGGCCTCGTCGCGGTCGCCTACTGCGTGCGCTCGGCCTTCCTGGCCAAGACCCCGGCCGGTCGCGTCGGCTGGATCATCGCCGCCCCGGCGGCCGTGCTCGCCGGGGTCTACCTGGTGGGGTACATCCTGGTCACCGCCCTGGTGCTGGCCGCCGTGTGGTTCACCGCGGCGCACTTCCTTCGCTGAGGCACACGGAACGGCGCGCGGTCGGCCCTCGGCCGTCGGGGCGCACCGCGCCTCGTCCCGAGCAGCGCGGCAGGGCAGGGCGGTTCGGGAAGGCGGCGGAGACCGCAATGCCGCGGAGGCTGGAGGACGGACTGCAACGTGACGGGGGTGCCGATGCGCGCGGCGGCCGCGGCAGGTGAATGCTGAGGTTCTGGAGCCGGTTGGAGTCGGGGATGTAGGGGATGCCCTTGGCGGCTATGACCGGGATGCGACGACCGAGATGCGGGCTCGCCACCTCGGCGGGCTGCCAGCGGGCCTGCCTGGCGTCCTGGGCCCGGTGAAGTCTGCGCGGATCGACAGCGTGCGCCTACCCCCGGCCAGAGATCCGTGTGCCGGGGTCGCTGAGCTCGATGATGGTGCCGACGTTGTCGGTGACGAAGGCGATGCGCTGGCCGGTTGCCGGTATCTCCATGGGGCCGCCGATCAGCGGCACATCGAGTTCGAGCAGCCGGGACAGCGCCCCGTCGAGATCTGCTACGGCCAGGCAGAAGTGGTGTAGGCGCGACGTGCGCATGCTCGTGAGGATGTTGTCGGTCGGCGCCGCGCCCCGGTTCGACGCGCCAGCGAGGAGCTCGATCTTGACGTCGCCTGCGGTGAGGAAGACGAACGTCGTGCCATGAGACTCAAACTTTCGTTCTACAGCGAAGCCGAGGTTGCGCGCATACCACGCGATGGTGGCGTCGAGGTCCTCTGGCGTAACGGTGATGCCCACGTGGTCGTGGGAGAACGTCAAGGTCATGTCGACAAGAATCATCGGTCGCCGGGCCGGCAACCAGAGAGAGGAATTCGGTGGGAAAACCATTACCACCTTCGGGGTGGCGCCCGGTGCGACAATCCGTCTCATGACCGCTGACGTCGCGAAACTCGGACCGATGCTGCGCACCTGGCGCAGCCGTGTCGCGCCGGACACGGCGGGACTGCCCAGCCGCCATAGGCGCCGGGTCACGGGACTGCGCCGGGAGGACCTTGCCGAGCTCGCGGGGATCTCGGTCGATTATGTGGTCCGCCTGGAGCAGGGACGCCATGTGACCCCGTCGGCGCAGGTGACCGCGGCGCTGGCACGCGCCCTGCAGCTCACCGACGCCGAGCGGGACCATCTCTACCGGCTGGCCGGGCTTGCCCCTCCGGCCGGCGGGGAGATCTCTGACCACATCCCGCCCCGCCTGCACCGCATGCTGAACCGGCTCGGCGACTCCGCAGCCGCCGTGTTCGCCGCGGACTGGCAGCTCATCTGGTGGAACCGTTGCTGGGCGGCGCTGCTGGGTGACCCGTCCTCAACGCCGTCGCCACTGCGCAACTTCGCTCGCGACACCTTCCCGGCCGACGGGGCCGCCCCCTGCCTGTCGCACTGGCCGGTGACCTCGCTCAGCCAGCCGGAGGTCGAGGCTTCCGTCGTGTCCGACCTGCGCCGCGCCACGGGACGGTTCCCGGACAGCGAGCGCCTGGCCGGCCTGATCCGGGACCTCACGACGGTCAGCCCACGCTTCGCCGAACTGTGGGCCTCCGGCGTGGTCGGCGCACACCGGGAAGACCACAAGATCGTCCAGCACCCGGCGACCGGGCCAATCTCAGTGGACTGCGACGTCCTGACCGACGGCGACGCGGAACGCAAGATCGTCGTTCTCACCGCAGCCCCCGACACCAAGGACGAAACCAAGCTCCGCCTGGCGGTGGTATCGGGCATTTCCAGCTCCGCTCACGCCTGAGCGGAACAACCCGGTGATCAGGTTGCATGCGCGCGCTGTGATCGTTGATCAGGACGGTTGCAAGGGCCGACGCCCTCGAAGCCTCCGGCTCGACCTGGCCAGGCAGGGTACCTGGCCGACCGCGCGGGCCTTCTGACGCCCGAAGTCAAGCGCTCTCGGGCCGTGTGTGCCCCGCCTCGCCCGGCCGGCCCTCACGGGCGCCGGCGTGCTCCGCACGGTGCGGGGTGGCCGTCCAGGCCGCGCAGAACAGCAGGAGCTTCGCCGTGAAGTTGATCCACAGCAGCAGCGCGATGGGCACGCCGAAGGCGCCGTACACGTTCTTGGTGGCCACGCTCTGCAGATAACCGCTGATGAGCAGCTTCAGCACCTCGAAGCCGATCGCGCCGATGAGGCTCGCCACGACGACGTCGCGTCGGCGCGGGGTGACCTGCGGCAGCGCGGTGAGCAGGTAGGCGAGGACAAGCAGATCCACGGCGACGGCGACGCAGAAGCCCGCCACCGACAGCAGGGCCCGCCCGGGACCGTGTTCGTCGAGACCGATGGCGTCGCCGACGCGGCCGACCGCCGTCGCGGCGAGGGTCGAGCACCCGGCGGAGAGCAGCGCCACGACGCCCAGGCCGACCAGGACTCCGAAGTCCTTGAGCTTCTGCAGGAGGAGGTTCTCGGTCTCGTCGTCCCTGTGCCAGACCGCCCTGAGGCAGTCGCGCAGGGAGCCGACCCAGCTGACGCCGGTGAAGACCAGCAGGACGGCCGCGATGGTCCCGACAGTGCCGGCGTTGTCGACGAGTCCGCCGATGTCGAGCCGGTCCGCGATGCCGGGCACCTGCTCGGCCACCTTGTCCTGCAGCTGCCTGAGCTGACGGGGTGACAGCAGGGCCGCGCCGACGGCGGCGGCCACGGTCAGCAGCGGGAAGAGCGCCACGAAGCTGACGAAGGTGATGGCGGCGGCGAGCCGCGCCCAGTGCACGCTCTCCAGGTGTTCGTAGGTGCGCCAGGCGTGGGTGCGCATGAGCCGCGCCATCCACGGTCCGATCACCGGGAGCCGAGTCAGCCAGTCCATACCGCGCGCCTACCCTCCGTCACGACCTGCAGTCTGGTCAGGGAAGCAGGCCGAGGGACATCGCCGTGGTCACCGCCGCCGTGCGGTCGCCCACGTCCAGTTTCACGAACGCGCGCAGCAAGTGGGTCTTCACGGTCGCCTCCGTGATGTGCAGCAGCCGACCGATGTCCGCGTTCGTGTGCCCTCGCGCCACCAGTGACAGTACCTCCACCTCACGGGCCGAGAGCAGCGAAGGCGCGGTACGCCGCCGGGTCTCGCGGGCCGGCCGCGACGCCACCGTCGGGGCCAGCACCGTCTCCCCCCGGGCCGCGTCCCGCACCGCCGAGGCGAGGGCCGAACGGGTGGCGTCCTTCAGCAGGTACCCGGACGCCCCCGCCTCCACGGCACGCAGGATGTCCTCGTCCGTCTCGTACGTCGTCAGCACCACCACGCGCGCCGACGGCAGCCGGGACCGGATCGACGACGTGGCGCCGACCCCGTCGAGGCCCGGCATCCTCAGGTCCATGAGGATGCCGTCCGGCCGCAGCGCCAAGGCGACCGCGACCGCCTCCTCCCCGGAACCCGCCTCGCCGACGACCAGGAGCCCCGACTCGGCCTGGAGCATTCCCCGCAGCCCGTCGCGCACGACGGGGTGGTCGTCGACCAGCAGGACCCTGATCACGAGGACTCCCCGAGCGGCAGCGTGACGGCGACGTCGGTGCCCGCTCCGGGTGCGCCGGACACCGTGCACGAACCGCCCGCGCACTTCGATGGGTGACATACGTCGATGGTCTCGGCCGGACGGACGGCGCGGGTCAGCCGGTCGACGGACATCCGGGCGCCGGGCCGTACATGACGATGCGTCGACCGAGCAGCCGGCCACGTGCGATTCGCCGACTCGCCGACTCGCCGTCTCCCGCCTCGATGTCGCGCAGCGCCGTCGCGCTACTGGGCGGCGGTCGCCGTGAGCGGCGGCGACGGCCCCGGGACGCGGTCCGTGTCGTCCGCGGAAGTGCGCCGGCGGGACACCGTCGGGGCTGCGGCTCGGCCCGGGGGCACCGCCGTGCGGCGCTCATCGGCTGCCGGCTCGCCGAAGGCCACCGCCTCGCCGCTCGAGGGGCTTCGGGCAGGTGCGCTCGGTCCGCGGCGGCCGCGCCGGCGGGCGATCACGTGTGCCCGCCCCGGTCACCCCTGCGGGCCTCCCGCCGGAGCCGTGCTGAGCGGCTCGCACGCACCGGGCTGGTGCGGCACGAGGGGATGCCCGGCGCCGCCGAAGGGGTAGTCGCGCAGACTGCGCCAGACCCCCGCCTCGTCCTGCTCGTACAACGAGAAGCAGCTGACGGTCCAGGTCGCGACGAAGTCCGCGAGTTCCGCCTCTGCGCGGTCCAGCGCCTCGTCGGGGATGCCGTGGCCGATGGTGACGTGCGGGTGGTACGGGAACTGGAGCTCGCGGCGGACCGGGCCGGAGCGGACCCGCTTCTGCAGCTCGTCGCAGTCGGGGCCGCCCTGGACGAGATCGACATAGACGACCGGGGTGACCGGCCGGAAGCTCGCCGTGCCCTCCAGCCGCATGGGGAAGGCGCGGCCGGCGGCGGCGACCTCGGCGAGATGCTCGCGGAAGGCCGGAAGCAGCGCCGGGTCCACCTCGGTCGGCGGCAGCAGCGTGACGTGGGTGGGGATGCAGTACGCCAGCGGGTCTCCGTAGCCGGCACGGCGCTGTTGCAACAGGCTGCCGTAAGGCTCGGGGACCGCGATCGACACGCCGATCATGCGGTTTCCCACGCGTTCACCCCTTCCCCGGGTCGGTGCGCGGCGTCGCACGCACGCATACGACACAACTCCGTCAGTGCCAGTGTGACGCTCGCGCGCCCTGACGCGCGAGCGTCGTCCGTCACACCCCGCACGGGACCTAAGCCCTCCGCAGCCGTGCGCGCCCGGGCGTCCCGAAGCCGGAACGGGCCGTCAGTGCTTGGCCGGCAGGAAGCCGATCCTCTCGTACGCCGTCGCCAGGGTCTCCCCGGCGACGGACCGGGCCTTCTCGGCGCCCTTGGCCAGGACCGAGTCCAGCGTCTCCGGGTCGCCCAGGTACTCCTGGGTGCGCTCGCGGAACGGCGTGACCCACTCGACGAAGACCTCCGCGAGGTCGGTCTTCAGCGCGCCGTAGCCCTTGCCCTCGTACTGCTGCTCGAGTTCCGGGATCGCGGTGCCGGTGAGGGTGGAGTAGATGGTCAGCAGATTGCTGATGCCCGGCTTCTCCTGCTCGTCGTAGCGGATCACGGTGTCGGTGTCGGTGACCGCGCTCTTGATCTTCTTCGCGGAGGCCTTGGGCTCGTCCAAGAGGTTGATCAGGCCCTTGGGGGACGCCGCCGACTTGCTCATCTTCGACAGCGGTTCCTGCAGGTCGTAGATCTTCGCCGTCTCCTTGACGATGTAGGCGTCGGGGACGGTGAAGGTGTCGCCGAAGCGGCCGTTGAAGCGCTCCGCGAGGTCGCGGGTGAGCTCGATGTGCTGGCGCTGGTCCTCGCCGACGGGGACGGCGTTCGCCTGGTACAGCAGGATGTCCGCGACCTGCAGGATCGGGTACGTGAACAGGCCGACGGTGGCCCGATCGGCGCCCTGCTTGGCGGACTTGTCCTTGAACTGCGTCATGCGGGACGCCTCGCCGAAGCCGGTGAGGCAGTTGAACACCCAGCCGAGCTGAGCGTGTTCGGGGACGTGGCTCTGGACGAACAGGGTGCAGCGCTCCGGGTCGAGCCCGGCGGCAAGGAGCTGGGCGGCGGCGAGCCGGGTGTTGGCGCGCAGCTCGGCCGGGTCCTGCGGAACGGTGATCGCGTGGAGGTCGACGACCATGTAGAAGGCGTCGTGGGTCTCCTGCAGGGCCACCCACTGACGGACCGCGCCCAGGTAGTTGCCCAGGTGGAACGAACCTGCGGTGGGCTGGATGCCGGAGAGCACACGGGGACGATCGAGAGCCATGGCACTCATTCTCTCAGGTCCGCGCCGGATCTTGGCCCGGGATGGGAACCCGGGGCGGGGCAGCGGTGTAGAAGGGGTGACGGGGCCGCACGGGGACGGCGCCGGGTGACGGGAGGGGGTCCGCCACGGACGGGGAGGCGGCGTTGATCGCGCGCGTACGCGCCGGTGAGCGGGAGGCGTACGCGGAGCTGGTGCGCCTGCACGCGGACGTATGCCGCCGACGACTACGTGCTGTGGCGTCGCGCGTCCGCGTCCCTCGGCCCGCTGCTCGAAAGGCTCGGCCTGTTCGAGCCGGGCGGGCCGAAGGGGACGGCGGAGCAGCGTGAGAGCCTGGCCGGCGGCGACGGTCCGGCGGAGGGCTGGTGGGCCCTGGCCGGTCTCGCCGCCGGGTCGGGAGCGACGGCGCTCGTATGGCGGTGGCGCCGTGGCACCACCGCCGGCTGATGC